>NZ_CP016464.1:4650000-4911382 GCF_001713455.1 Bosea sp. RAC05 | reverse complement strand
GATGTCGCGGCGCTGGCCAAGGGTGGCGGCTCGCCCGAGCAGATCGCGGCGCTGAACGCCGTCGCAGCCACGGGCACGCCGACGAAGGACGCGCTTCTGGCCCAGTTGCGCACGCACCGGGCGATGTATGCCCGCGAACTCACGCCGGCCTCGGCCGGCTGGCAGGACAGGCTGGTCGCGCTCGCCAGCCGCGTCATCAGCATCCGCCCTGTCGGCGACACCGGCGCGAACGATCCGGCGACGCTGCCGGCGCGGCTCGAGAACGCCATCGCCCGGGGAGACAACGGCACGGCGGCAGCCGCCTGGGCGCAGCTGCCCGAGCCGGCGCGCCGCGCCAGTGCCGATTTCGGCGAGGCGCTGCGCAAGCGGGCGGCGGCGGATGCCGCGATCGCCACCATCGCACAGGATGCAGTGGCCGCGCTCGGCGTGGCCGGCTGACGGAGGATAGGGGTCCATGGTTCGCGTACTGCTCTATCTCGCCGTCTTCGCCGCGCTCGCCGTCGGTGCCGTCTGGCTGGCCGACCGGCCGGGCGAGGTCTCGGTCGTCTGGCAGGGCTGGCGGATCGACACCAGCGTCGCGCTGGCGGCGATCGCCGTGGTCGTGCTCGCGCTGCTGACGATGCTGGGCTTCGGCCTGCTGCGCTTCTTTCTGGGCCTGCCGAGCGCCTTCAGCTTCGCCTCGCGGGCGCGGCGCCGGGCGCGGGGCTTCGAGGCCGTCTCCCGCGGCATGGTCGCGATCGGCGCGGGCGATCCCGTCGCTGCCGGCCGCCACGCCGTCGATGCCCGCCGCTATGCCGGCAGCGAGCCGCTGACCCTGCTGCTCGAAGCCCAGGCGGCGCAGCTTTCGGGTGATCGCGGCCGGGCGGAGGCTGCCTTCAAGGCCATGCTCGACAAGCCGGAGACGCGGGTGCTCGGCCTGCGCGGGCTCTTCGTCGAGGCCAAGCGCCGGGGCGACATGGCGGCGGCGCGCGCCTTCGCGGACGACGCCGTCCGGCGCTCGCCCTCGCTGGCCTGGGCCAATGACGCGCTGCTCGATTTCCACACCAATGCCGGCGACTGGCAGGCGGCGCGCACCGCCGTGGAGCGCCGCGCCGCGCTGCGCCTCGCCGACAAGGCCGACGCCAAGCGCCAGCGGGCCGTCCTGCTCGCCGCCGAGGCGCTGGAAGCCCGCGGCAACGCGCCGGAGAAGGCGCTCGCCGCCGCCCTGGAAGCGGTGAAGCTCGCGCCGGGACTGACGCCCGCCGCGGCGCTGGCCGGGCGGATGCTCGCCGAGCGTGGCGACGTCCGCAAGGCGGTCAAGCTGCTGGAGGCCGCCTGGAAGGAGGTCTCGCACCCCGACATCGCCGCCGCCTATCTCGATGTCCGCCCCGGCGACAGCGCGCAGGACCGCCTCGTGCGCGCCACCACGCTGGCGAAACTGCGCCCGGCCGATCCGGAGGGCGTGCTGGCGCTGGCGGGCGCGGCCATTCATGCCCGCGACTTCGCCAAGGCCCGCAGCACGCTGAAGCCGCTGTTGGCCGGCGGCGCCTCGGTGCGGGCCTGTCTGCTGATGGCCGAACTCGAGGAAGCCGAGCACGGCGCCGCCGGTCGCGTCCGCGAATGGCTGGCGCGGGCGACGCGGGCGCCGCGCGACGCCGCCTGGGTCGCCGACGGGCTGGTCTCCGACCACTGGATGCCGGTCTCGCCGATCTCCGGGCGGCTCGACGCCTTCGTCTGGACCGTGCCGCCGGCGACGCTGGGCAGCCAGGCGCCGGCGCTCGACGACGTCCTCGGCGATCTCGACCATCCGACGCCGCTGATCGAGGCGAAGGCGCAGGCGGTCGAAGCGGAGCCCCTGGCGGTCGCGCCACCGCCGCCTGCGCCCCCCGCGCCGCCGCCGGCGACGCCCGCGCCGGTCGCGCAGGAGCCGGTCGAGGCGCCGAAGCCGGCCGCGGTTCCCGAGCCTGCTCCCGCACCCGAGCCGGCGCCGAAGGCCGAGGCCGTCGCCGAGGCGAAGACCGAACCGAAAGCCGCCACCGCGGTCGAGGCCCCGGCCGCGACGGCCCCCGCCGATGCGCGGCTCAAGCCGGTGATCTTCCCGGTCGCCCATGCGCCGGATGATCCCGGGCCCGACGAGGCCCGGCCGGTGGAGGACAAGAAGGGCAAGTTCCGCCTGTTCGGCTGATCGCCCTGAGACGCGAAAAGGCGTGCGGCGCAGCGCCGCCCGGCCTATAGCGTCGGGCATGACTTCAGATGCGACGCACGAAACCGGAGCCGCGGGCGCCGGCACCACCCTTCATGTCGGGCCCGAGCAGGCCGGCGAGCGCCTGGACAAGGCGCTGGCCATGCTCGCCAGCGAGATCTCGCGGGCGCGGCTGCAGCAGGTCATCAAGGAGGGCGGCGTCACCCTCAATGGCGTCGTCGCCGGTGATGGCAAGCGCAAGGTCTCCGAGGGCGACGTGATCGCCCTGGTCATCCCGGCGGCGCGGCCGCCCGATCCGGTGGGGCAGGATATCCCGCTGCAGGTGGTCTTCGAGGACGAGCACCTGATCGTCATCGACAAGCCGGCGGGGCTGGTGGTGCATCCGGCGGGCGGGCATGAGGACGGCACGCTCGTCAACGCGCTGATCGCCCATTGCGGCGAGACCCTCTCGGGCATCGGCGGGGTGCGGCGGCCCGGCATCGTGCATCGGCTCGACAAGGACACCAGCGGACTGCTCGTCGTCGCCAAGAACGACCGCGCGCATCAGAAGCTCGCCAAGCAGTTCGCCGATCACGGCCGCACGGGGCCGCTGCAGCGGGCCTATCTGGCGATCGTCTGGGGTGCGCCGCGCCGCGCGCATGGCACGATCACGACGCAGATCGAGCGTTCCAACAAGAACCGCGAGAAGATGATGGTCGTCGGCGAGGATCGCGGGCGCGAGGCGATCACCCATTACACCGTGATCGAGCGCTATCCGCCGCTGCTCAAGGGCGGCGAGGAGACCGAGGCGCTGGCGAGCCTGGTCGAATGCCGGCTGGAGACGGGCCGGACCCACCAGATCCGCGTCCATATGAGCCATCTCGGCCACCCCCTGCTGGGCGACGCGCTCTACGGCTCGGGCTTTGCGACCAAGGCCGTGCGCCTGCCCGAGGCGGCGCGCGACGCGCTGACCGCCCTGGGGCGCCAGGCCCTGCATGCGGCCGTACTCGGCTTCGAGCATCCGGCGAGCGGGGAGGAACTGCTGTTCGAGTCCGACCCGCCGGCCGAGTTTGCGCATTTGCAAGATACGCTCGCGGCTCTGTGAGCCGATCTGGTTCGGCTGCCCACTTTCCGCCAAGCTCTCTTGGCTTATACTGAGGATCGGATGCGGATGGCCAAGGGGGCGCCGCAAGTGAACCAGCCCGATTGAACCTGCGTAAGGTTGAAACGTTGGGTTCGTTTACGACATCCGAACCTGCGCGAAGGTTGATCGCGCGGTGGGTCTGCCGCAAAGCGGGGGCCCGAGAAGGAGAACGCGCATGGCGAGTGCCTCGCTTCCCGTCCTGTCCGCCGAGGGCGGGCTCTCACGTTATCTCGACGAGATTCGCAAGTTCCCGATGCTGGAACCGAATCAGGAATTCATGCTGGCCAAGCGCTGGCGCGAGCATGGCGACCGCGAAGCCGCGCACCAGCTCGTGACCTCGCATCTGCGCCTCGTGGCCAAGATTGCGATGGGCTATCGCGGCTATGGCCTGCCGATCGGCGAGGTCGTCTCCGAGGGCAATGTCGGCCTGATGCAGGCGGTGAAGCGCTTCGAGCCCGACAAGGGCTTCCGCCTCGCCACCTATGCGATGTGGTGGATCAAGGCGTCGATCCAGGAGTACATCCTGCGCTCCTGGTCGCTCGTGAAGATGGGCACCACGGCCAACCAGAAGAAGCTGTTCTTCAACCTGCGCAAGGCCAAGAGCAAGATCTCGGCGTTGGGCGAGGGCGATCTGCGCCCCGAGCAGGTGAAGAGCATCGCGACCAAGCTCGGCGTCAACGAGCAGGACGTGATCGACATGAACCGCCGGCTCGGCGGCGACGCGTCGCTGAACACGCCGCTACGCGAGGATGGCGATGGCGAGTGGCAGGACTGGCTGGTCGACGACAGCGAGAGCCAGGAGCGCCGCCTCGTCGATGCCGAGGAGGCCGACAACCGCCATTCGGCGCTGCGCGAGGCGCTCGAGGTGCTGAACCCGCGCGAGCGGCGCATCTTCGAGGCGCGCCGGCTGGTTGACGACCCGATCACGCTGGAGCAGCTGTCCGAGGAGTTCGGCGTGTCGCGCGAGCGCGTGCGCCAGATCGAGGTCCGCGCCTTCGAGAAGGTGCAGGACGCGGTCAAGAAGGCGCTGGTGCGGATCGAGGCGCCGCGCGCGGCTTTGCCGGCGGCCTGAGCGCCGTCGTCGATCGGTGATCCCTTCAAGGGGCGCGGTGTCCGCGCCCCTTTTTCATGGCCGCCTCTCAGTACAGCACGGGCAGCGGCTGCAGCGGCAGGCGGATCGGGCCGAGATAGACGCGGCCCTCGCGCAGCACGACCGGCGGCAGGGCGGTAAGGCCTGGCGCTGCGCCGGGCAGCTGCGCGCTGAGGCGCCCGCCGAGCAGGCCGCCGATCCCCGCGGCGAGCCCGCCGACGGGAATGCCGGCGATCTGGCGGATGCCGGCCAGCGAGGCCTGGAGCTGGCCGGCCGGGCGGTGCGTCTGGTCGATCAGGAACTGGCCGGTCGCCTCGATCCGGGCCGGGCCCTTGACCGAGACCAGCTTCGTCATCTCGATCCGGCCGCCGGCCAGGCGCCAGGCCTCCAGGGCATCCGGGTTGAGCCCGATCCTGAAGGCCTCTGACTGCGTCAGCGTCGCCTGGATGTCGACGTCGCCGGCCTCGGTCGTGCCCAGCAGCGCGTCGAGCGCCGGCAGGGCCGAGCCCTTGGCCGCGATGGCGAGATCGACGGCCTGGTCCGTGGCGGGGCGGGACGGGTTGCGGCGCAGATGCGCCTCCAGGCTCGCGGCCTTCCAGGTCTCGGGGGCGAGGCCCGGTGCGCTCAGGCGGGCGTCGGGGGCGGTGACGACGAGGGAGACGCGCTCGGGTCCGCCGGCGGCGTGGCTGAGGCTGGCCTCCAGCCGCGTCCAGCCGAGATCGAGCTTGCGGCCTTCGGGCAATGTCGCCTGCAGCGGTCCGGTGATCTGCGCGATGACGAGGTTGGGGGTGTAGATCTGTCCGACCGCCACCGCCGGGCCGGTCTGGACGCGGACCGCCTCGCCCCAGCGGGCCGAGGCGAGCGCGAGGGTGCTGCAGCGCAGCTCGACGCGGAAGGGAAAGCCGGTGACCGAGCGGTCCGTGCAGCTCCAGCTCCGGCCCAGCCCCGCCTCGCGGGCGAGCGCGGCATCGACGGCGTCGATGACGCGGCCGCGAACGACGAACCAGAAGGCGGTCCAGCCCAGCGCGAGGACGAGAAGCAGCAGGAAGGGGGCGTAGAGCCAGGCGCGGCTGCTGCGGCTGGAAGCGGGGGCTGTCATGCGGGAACGGTCCATTGCGCGGATGCGGCGGGATTGTTAGCTCCGCCCGTGGTCGGAGGCCAGCCGGCATCGGTCGCCGGTGCGGCTTTCAATCAGGCCGCCGCGGCCAAATTATGGGATGGCGAGAGGGGTGGGACGGGCATGACGGCCGCGCTGGGAGAGACGGAGCTCTGGGTCTTCGGCTATGGCTCGCTGATCTGGCGGCCCGGCTTCGCCTTCGAGGAGAGTGTTCCCGCCCGGCTGCATGGCTATCACCGCTCGCTGTGCATCTTCTCGCATGTCCATCGCGGCACGCCCGATCGACCCGGCCTCGTGCTCGGGCTCGACCGCGGCGGCATCTGCCGGGGGCTGGCCTTCCGCGTCGCGGCCGCGCGGGCGGAGGAGACGGTGGACTATCTGCGGGCCCGCGAGCAGGCGACCGCGGTCTATCTCGAGCGGCGGCTGCCGGTGCGGCTGGGGGACGGGCGCAACGTGACGGCGCTGGTCTACATCGCCGATCGCAAGCATCTGCAGTATGCCGGGCGCCTGCCGCGCGAGCAGCAGCTCGAACTCGTCCGGCACGGGCGCGGCAGCTCGGGCGAGAACCCCGACTACGTGCTCCTGACCGACGAGCATCTGCGCAAGATGGGCATCTTCGACCCCGTGCTGGCCGGGCTCGCCCAGGCACTGGCGCCGGGCGCGGCACCACGGCCGAAGCTGTAGGGCCACCCGGGCGGCTCAGCCGTCGCTGCGCTCGCAATGACGATGGGCCTGACCGGCCAGCCTATTCGTCGCCTCAAACCTCCGGCATCAGGTCGAGCAGGGCGGCGCGGCGGCTGATCCCGTCCTCGGCGAGCAGATGGACGTGGATCTCGCTCGCCCCGGCCAGGGTGACGGCATCGCGCCAGCGGGTCAGCGCCGCCTCGATGCCGAAGGGGCCACTCTCGCGCGCCGCCAGGATGCGCCGGTCGGGCGAGACCGCCAGCAGCACCGCGTCGGTGAAGCCGAGCGCGTGCTCGTCGGCGACCGCGAAGACGGAGGCGACGTAGCGCCGGCCGGAGCGGCCGCGCCAGGCGGTGAAGCGGCGCTCGCCGAGTGCGGCCGCGCTGCGCATCGGCAGCTCCCGCACGATCTCGGGCCGGGCCTCCGCCATCAGGTCGACGAGAAACAGATCGCGCTGGCGCTGCCCGCCGAGGAGGGGGCGGGGCTGACGCTGGATCTGCGGGTGATGGGCGAGGGCGGCCATGTCGTTCCTCCTTTGTTCTGAAAACAAAATGAGAACGACAGAGTGGTAAGTCAAGCCGTGCCGCGGGCGGGGATCAGCTCTGCTGCCGCGGGGTGTCAGCAGTCGTCGCCAGCGGATCGAGCCCGAGCGCGGCGAGTTCGGCCCGGCCGAGCGCCAGAAGCCGGTCGCTGGTGGTTTCGATCCGCTCCTGCAACAGGGCGTGGAAGACGGCCTTGTCGAGGCCCGGCGCGATCGGCGGCAGGATCTCGATGCGGATGGTGCCGGGCCGCCGCAGGAATTTGCGCCGCGGCCAGTACAGCCCCGAATTGAGCGCGACGGGCACGCAGGGCAGCCCGAGCTCGCCATAGATATGGGCGACGCCGAACTTGTAGGCCGGCGGGGCGCCGGGCGCGCGGCGGGTGCCCTCGGGGAAGATCAGGAGCTGGCGGCCGTTCTCGCGCAGCTCCGTCTTGGCGCGCTTCGTCACCTGGGCGAGCGCGCGGGCCTTCCCGCCTCGGTCGACCGGGATCATCCGCATCTTGATCAGGCACCAGCCGAACAGCGGAATCCAGGTCAGCTCGCGCTTCAGGATGAAGACCGGGTCGTGGAAGACGGTGACGAGCGCGAAGGTCTCGAGGAAGGACTGGTGCTTGGAGGCGACGATCATGCCGCCGGAGGGAATGTTCTCGCGCCCGACGATCTCGTATTCGGTGCCGGCGACGACCTTCATCAGCCAGAGGGAGCTGTGGGCCCAGGCCACGGCGACGGCGAGCAGCATCCTCTTCGGCAGCAGCAGGGCCGGCATCGCGGCGACGATCAGCCACACGACGAGGTTCAGATAGAAGAGGACGTTGAAGAGAAGCGAGCGCAGGACGAGCATGGCGCGCAAAGACCCCGCAGCCCCGCCGCCGTCAAGCGCGGCGGCTGCCTTCAGCCGTCATGATGGCCGTTTTTCAGCTGGCTGCGTCTTTCATGCTCCGGGCCCATCAGCTCTGCGGGCTTGGAGGAGACCGGCTTGCGGCCGCCGATGATCACCGAGAGGCGCGAGGTTTCGGGATCGGTCTCGACGGCGCTGCGCAGGCGCGCCGCCAGGTATTTCGCATATTCGGGCAGGAGAACGCGGATCGCACTCCAGCGATGCCACCAGCCGGTGGTGTCGATCTGGTCGGTCACGACCGGGTGCGGCACCAGCCTGAGCCCCGGCATGGCATGGGAAAACTCGGCGATGGTCCGGGGCATGTGGTAGTTCGAGGTCACCACCAGCAGCGAGCGGAAACCGTGGCTGCGCACCCAGCGGCGCGCCTCGATGGCGTTGCCGATGGTGTTGCGGGCGCGATAGTCGAGATCGACGCAGCAGGTGAGCAGTTCGCGGGCCGAGGGGTTGAGCTTGGCCAGCTCCTCGCGGCCGGTCTTCTCGTTGACGCCGCTGATCAGCAGGCGCGCGCCGCGCTCGGCGCCGAGCAGGCCGATCGCATCGCCGACGCGCTGCGAACCGCCGGTGACCACGACGATGGCGTCCGTGCGCGGGACGGCGACGGGCTCGTGGCTGGCGATGGCGGAGGCGAAGCGGACATAGCCGAGCAGCAGCGCCAGTCCGAAGGCGAGGCACAGGGCCAGCGCCGCCAGAGCGATCACGCGCCGGACCTTCACCCCCCTGCCCGTGGAGCGGGGCGCGAGCGAGCCCGCTGCACGGGCCTGCGGCTCCTGCCTGAGACCGGTCATCGCCATCGTGAAGAGAACCTATCGCGGCAATCGGGCATAAGAGCGGCAGGGCCTCGCATGGCGCGGCCCGACCCCTCGCATCGCCGGCGGCCCCTCACGGCGCGCCTCCCGCCAGGGCGCGCAGATGGTGCCGGACGGTGATGCGCGAGACGAGGCCTGAGATCGCGGCGACGACCATGGCGACGAGGATGACCGCGCCATAGCCGGCCCAGCCGATCTCGAAGGCGCCGAACATGGCCTGAAGCTGTTCGGCCTCGGGCGCAGCGCCGAGGCGCGACGAGAGGAAGCCGAGCAGCGCGATGACGAGAATGGCCCCGATGCCCCCGATGGTGCCGCCGCGCAGGCCCAGCCGGACAAAGCGGCTCTGGAACTCCCGCGCGATGAAATCATCGTCGGCGCCGACCAGATGCAGCACCTCGACGCTGTCGCGGCTGCCGGCCATGGCGCCGCGGGTGGCGAAGGCCACCGCCAGGGCGGCGGCGGCCAGGACGAGGAGGACTACGGCCGCGCCCGAGAGGATGATCGTGCTCGCCATGGTCGAGAGCCTGCGGATCCAGAGGCGGTGGTCGTCGAGGATCGCGGTGGGAACCTCGCGCCGCAGCGCCTCGCGGAAGGCAGCAAGATCCGGGCCGGCGCCCGATTGCAGCTTCAGCACGATCAGCCGCGGCACGGGCAGCTCGACCAGGTCCAGCCCGGTGCCGAGCCAGGGCTCCAGCAGCTTGTCCGATTCGCTGCGCGGCACCGGCTGCACGGCGGTGATGCCTTGAACGGTGCGCGCCATGGTCGCGGCGCGGGCGATGTCGGCCTCGATGTCGCGCCGCGAATCAGGGCGGATCTGGATCGTCATCTCGTTGGCGACGGCGCCGCGCCACTGCTCCGAGGCGCGCGCGGCGAGCACGGCGGCGCCGGCGCTCAGCGCCGCGAGGAAGGTCAGGATCGCGATCACCGCCATCAGCGCCCGGCCGGCGACATTGTCGATCGGCACGAGCGGCTGGTCGCGCCGCAGATTGCTCGGCAGCGGCCGCTCGTCGCGATCGAGGTCATGGGCGGCGTCAGGCATCGACGTGCAGATGTCCGTCGGCCAGGACCAGGCGCGGTGCGTCGTAGAGCTCCATCAGGCCGAGATCATGGGTCGCGATCACCACGGCGGTGCCGAGCGACTGCAGCTCCATGAACAGGCGCAGCAGCCGCCGCCCGAGCGCGGGATCGACATTGCCCGTCGGCTCGTCCGCCAGCACCAGTTCGGGGCGGCCGATCAAGGCGCGCGCGATCGCCGCGCGCTGCTTCTCGCCGCCGGAAAGGACGGGCGGGACGGCGTGCATGCGCTCGCCCAGCCCGACCCAGCGCAGCAGCTCGACGACCTCGGCGCGGTAGCTCGCCTCCTCCTTGCCGAGCACGCGCAGCGGCAGCGCGACGTTCTCGTAGAGGGTGAGATGGTCGAGCAGGCGGAAATCCTGGAAGACGACGCCCATGCGGCGCCGGAAGGCGGTCAGCGTCGCGGCATCGAGCCGCGAGACGTCCTGGCCGAAGAGGTGCACGAGGCCGCGCGTCGGCTGCAGGGCCATCAGGACGAGGCGCATCAGGGTGGTCTTGCCGGCGCCCGAGGGGCCGGTGAGATACTGGAACGAACGCGGCGCGATGCTGAAGTTGATGTCCTTCAGCACCTCCGGGCCCATGCCGTATCGCAGGCCGACATTCTCGAAGCGAACCAATCCAAATGTCCCTGCGCCAGGCCGCGAATCTCTGCAGCCGATCCTACACCTCTTGCCGCATGGTGCCGAAGGCCGTCCCGGTGCGACCATGGCGGAGAGTTCTTCACGCGACGTTAACCATGGCCGCCGCCAATGGTTGGGCGCCCCGCGAAGACGGGCGCGGTCTCGAACCGCAGGGAACCGCCGGCCGCCGCCATGCTGATCGTCTGCCCCTCCTGCGCCAGCCGCTATGAACTCGACGGCGCCAAGCTCGGCCCCGACGGCCGCAAGGTGCGCTGCGCCAGCTGCCAGACGCTCTGGCATGTCGCGCCCGAGCCGGAGCTTCCGGAGGTGCCGAGCGCCGAGGAGACGCAGGCGCTGCTGAACGAGGAGCTCGAGCAGGCCGCCGCGATCGCCGCCCAGGTCTCGGCGCAGATGGCCGAGGGGATCGACGCCGCCGCCGATTCCGAACCGCGCAAGCGCAGCGGCCCCAGGCCGGTCCGCAAAACACGGCAGAAAGGCCGCAAGCAGCCGCCCCGCGCCGTCGTCGTGGCCGCGTCCCTGTCCGTCCTCGGCCTCGTCCTGCTGGGCGGGCTGGTCTGGCAGCGCACGCTCGCCGCCCGGATCGCGCCGCAGCTGGCAGATGTGTTCGAGATGCTCGGCTATCCCATCAATGTGCGCGGCCTGACGCTGGGCGCCGTGGAGAGCGGCCTGGTCGAGGACGCGACGGGCCGCTTCCTCGTCGTCGAGGGCGACGTCACCAACATCACCAGCAGCCAGACCCGGGTTCCGCCGATCGAGGTCGCGGTCAAGGATGCCGCCGGACAGACGCTCTACAGCTGGAAGACCGATCCGCCCCGCCAGGAACTCGAGCCGGCCGAGCTGATCCGCTTCCGGGCCCGGCTGGCGGCGCCGCCCGCGGCGGGACAGACCGTCCTGGTGCGCTTCGCCTCATCCTCCGCCGCCGAAGCCGGCGAGGCTCGTCGCTGACCTGCGGGCGGCTTTCCGCGCGGGGGCCTGTTCAGCCAGCGCCGGCCGCTCTAAACCTCTGACGACAGACCCCATGAAACGCGTCCGCAGGAGCCTGCCTCGCTGCGCGCCGGCGCGATGCGAGAGGATGACCAGACCATGTCGGAGCCACGGCGCATCAGGGTGCTTTACGACGAGGCGACGATCGCCCGCCGCAACGAGGAGATGGCGAAGGCCATCGCCGCCACGGCGCCGGCCGATCTGCTCGTCGTTGCCGTCCTGAAGGGCAGCTTCATGTTCGTGGCCGATCTGATCCGCGCGATGCACCGCGTCGGCATGGCGCCGCAGGTCGAGTTCGTGCATCTGTCGAGCTATCGCGCCGCCACCGTCTCCTCCGGCCAGGTCGAGATCCTCCGGGACGTGCAGAGCGATGTCCGCGGCCGCCAGGTGCTGCTCGTCGACGACATCCTGGAATCGGGCCGGACGCTGGCCTTCGCCAAGGATCTCCTGGCGGCGCGTGGCGCCGCGAAGGTCTCCTCCGTCGTGCTGCTGGAAAAGCCGGGCAAGCGCGCGGTCAACATCGTGGCGGATCATGTGGGCTTCGAATGCCCCGACTATTTCGTCGTCGGCTATGGCATGGATGTTGCCCATTCCTACCGGCAATTGCCTTTCGTCGGCGTCATCGAGACGGCCGACCAGGCCGGCCTGCCGGGGATCTGAGCCATGTCGCGCATTCTGGTGGTCGATGACGAGGAGCCGCTGCGGACCCTGGTGGCGCGCGGCCTGACCATGGACGGCCATTCCTGCCTGACTGCCGCCGACGGCGCCGAGGCGCTCGACACGCTGATGGCCGAAGGCGGGCATTTCGACCTGCTGCTGACCGATATCCGCATGCCGCTGATGGACGGCATCGCGCTGGCGCTGGCCGCCAAGCAGGCCTTTCCGGACCTGCCGATCATGCTGATGACGGGCTATGCCGAGCAGCGCGAGCGGGCCCGCAGCCTCGACGCGATCGTCTCCGAGGTGATGACCAAGCCCTTCACCATCGCCGAGCTGCGCACCGCCGTGCTGAACGTGATCGAGCGTTCGATCGGCTGAGCGGCCTCTAGCGGTTCAGCCACCAGATCGAGACGTTGAGCAGCGTCGCGAAGGAGACCCAGGCGACATAGGGCCACTGCAGATGGGCTGCGAGCCGGTCCAGCGGGGCGAAGAGCGCGATCATCCAGAGGATCAGCCCGAGGAAAGGCAGGATCACGAGGATCCCGCCGAGCGGACTGTTCAGGCCGAAGAAGACGCAGGACCAGGCGAGGTTCAGTGCGAGCTGGAGATGGTAGACGGTGAGCGCCCTCGTCCGCCCCGGTGTCCCGGCGGGCAGGCGCAGGATGCGCCAGACGCCATAGGCCATCAGCGCGAACAGCATCGTCCAGACCGGGCCGAAAACCCAGTTGGGCGGGTTGAAGGGCGGTTTGGCCAGCGTCGGGTACCAGGTCAGCACCTGCGGGATGGTGACGGCGTTGCCGAGCAGGGAGATGGCGACGACAGGCCCGATCGCGATCAGCGCGTCGATCCAGAGCGGGCGCGGCGCGGCCGCAGGCGAAGATGGTGAAATGCTCATGATCGTGACATGGAGGCGCCCTGCGCCCATGGCAAGGTCGCGGCTCTTGCATCGGAGCCGTTGCCTGCGCCAGATGCCTTTTTAGTCCCTCTTGGAACTTTCACGGATCGTCATGCCTCAGCGCCCGCTTCACCCCCGCTCCCTCGCCGCGCAGGCCATGGGCAAGATCGACCCGCTGACCAAGGGCGTGGTGCCGCCGATCCATGTCTCGACGACCTATATCCGCGACGAGGACAACGGCTATTCCGGCGGCTTCATCTATGGCCGGCCCGACAACGAGACGACGCGCGAGGCCGAGAGCGTGCTCGCGATGCTGGAGCAGGCCAAGGCCGGCGCACTGCTGTTCGGCTCGGGCATGGCGGCGGCGACCGCCGTGTTCCAGGCGCTCTCGCCGGGTGATCATGTCGTCGCCTCCAAGGTGATGTACTGGGCGCTGCGCTCCTGGCTGCTGACGGAGGCGACGCGCTGGGGCCTCGTCATCGACTTCGTCGAGACCGACGATCTCGCCGCGCTCGCCGCCGCCGTGAAGCCCGGCAAGACCAAGCTGGTCTGGGCCGAAACGCCGTCGAACCCGCTCTGGACGATCACCGACATTGCGGCCGCCGCCGAGATCGCCCACAAGGCCGGTGCCAAGCTCGCGGTCGATTCGACCTGTGCCTCGCCGGTGCATACGCGCCCACTGCAGCTCGGCGCCGACATCGTCATGCATGCCGCGACCAAGGTGCTGAACGGCCATTCCGACGTGGTCGCCGGCGCGCTCTGCGCCCGCGAGGACGACGAGTTCTGGAACCGCATCAAGACCGTGCGCAAGGGCCAGGGCGGGATTCTGGGCCCGTTCGAGGCCTATCTGCTGATGCGCGGCATGCGCACGCTGCATGTCCGGCAGGAGCGCCAGAGCGCCTCGGCGATGGCGCTGGCGCAGCGCCTTTCGGCCCATCCGCTGGTGGCGCGCGTGCTCTATCCCGGCCTGCCGCAGCATCCCGGCCACGACATCGCCGCGCGCCAGATGGAAGGCGGCTTCGGCTACATGCTCTCGGTGCAGGTGGTCGGCGGCGAGGCGGCGGCGGTGAAGGCGGCCGCGCATGTCGAGCTGTACAAGCGCGCCACCTCGCTCGGCGGCGTCGAGAGCCTGATCGAGCATCGCGCCTCGATCGAGGGCGCGGGCTCCCCCTGCCCGCCGGACCTGCTGCGCCTCTCGACCGGCATCGAGGATCTCGAGGATCTCTATGGCGATCTCGACCAGGCGCTGAAGGCCGGGCACGGCTGAAGAGACGGAACCGTCATTGCGAGCGAAGCGAAGCCATCCAGGAAGACGTCGAGCGCGCGGCCTCTGGATGGCTTCGTCGCTGCGCTCCTCGCAATGACGGGGAGCGGCGCTACACCCAGATCGTCTTGGCCAGCGCCAGTAACTGCCGGCGCTGCGCCAGCCCGTTGCGCCCGCCATTGATCAGCCGGGTTACCGCGACGACGTCGTCGGCATCGGCAGCCGTGTTGCAGCCACGGTCGCGCCAATAGGCGAAGGCGATGGCCAGCGAGACCGCCGGCTCCCTGGCCCGTTCGGGCGAGCTCTCGAGATCGAGGCCGATCAGCGCGCCGTAGCGGCGGTAATTGGCGCGGCCGGTGAGCTGGAAGATGCCGCGGCCATGGAAGCGGGCGCCGTCGCCGGCCTGCGTGTTGCCGAGATCGCGGCGCCCGTCATAGCGGGCGAAATAGGCCGGGCCGCCATACTCCTCCAGCGTCCGGAAACGGTCGGTCTCATGGGCGGCCTGGGCCAGCAGATGACAGAGCCGCAGGCGCGTGGTGATGCCGGCGGCGGCTGCCAGCCGGTCGAAATCGGCGGCGATGCCCGCAAGGATCTCGCCCTTGCCGACAGGCGCGAGGCGCAGCAGGCGCTCGGTGGTGACGGAGAGAGGTCTCGGCTGCGTCGGCACGGGTGAGGCCGGCCGGGCTCCTTGCATCGACATGGTGGGCTCCCTCGTGATGAGGGGCCATCATCGCCGGGGGCAGGCGCGCGGGGATTGGCGGGGCGGCTTGTCCCCGGTGGGACGTCCTCCGATCAGGACGTCGAGGCTCGCTCTCAGCCCTCGACGGCGGTGTATTGCGTCTCGATCGAGGAGTCGTGGGCCTCGTGGTCGAAGCCGTAGATGTGGATCGAGATCGCGTCTTCGGTCCCGAGATTGCGCATGCGGTGGATGTTGGGGCCGGTCGGCAGCATGCAGGCGACGTAGCCGGGCTGGCGGTCATGCTGCTCTGTGGCGATGGCGCGCTGCGCATCGATGGCGCGATACCAGGTTTCGGTGACGGTGCCGCTGACGACGCCGAAGCAGCAGGAACAGTGATGGTCGTGGATGCAGGTGGTCGCACCGGCCGCCCAGACGATGGCCCAGATGCTGACCGACTCGTCGCCGGCCAGGAGATTGCGGGTGTAGCCGCCGGGTTTGCGCTCGAGCGGCAGGCGCGCGACGAGGTCGGGCAGCGCGACGAGCTCGCGCAGGACCGCGCGGGCGGCGGCGAGGTAATCGCGCGAGAGCGTGCCCTCATCCGTCCGCAGGCTGGCGAGAACCGCGCCGCGCCGCTCCGCGTTCAAGAACCCCTGCATCCGCAAACTCCCGTCGCACCGTCCACCCGCTCAGGATAGCGATGCGGCGGGAAAATGGTTTGCTATCTTGCGCGTAAATGCCGCGATCTTGGAAATTCATGTCGCTTGTGGCATCGAACTGAGAACTGATTTGCGGTCAGGGCGCCAACGAGGCGATTCCTTTGCGATTCCCGGGGTGCCATGGCCAAGCTCGACGCCTTCGATCTGCGGATCCTCGCCTGCCTGCAGGAGGATGCCAGTCTGCCGCTGGCCGAGTTGTCGGAGGCGGTCGGATTGTCCGCGACGCCGTGCTGGCGGCGGGTGCAGAAGCTGGAGGCCGCCGGCTATATCCGCAAGCGCGTGGCGCTGCTCGACCGCAGCATGCTGCAGGCGGGCGTCACGGTCTTCATCGCGGTGAAGACGGCGCGGCATTCGATGGAGTGGCTGGAGCGCTTCCACGCGGCAGTGCGCGACCTGCCGGAGATCGTCGACTTCTACCGGATGAGCGGCGAGATCGACTATCTGCTCAAGGCCTGCGTGCCCGACATCGCGGCCTATGACGCGCTCTACAAGAAGCTGATCTCGCGCATCGACCTCAACGACGTCACTTCCATGTTCGCGATGGAGGAGCTGAAATCGACGACGGCGATCCCGCTCGGCTTCGTGCTGCCCGAAGGCTGAGGCACCAACGAAAGAAGGGAGCGGCGAACCGCTCCCTTCCTCCCCCGACCTCCCGAGGCCCCCCAGCCGAACGGGAGCGGATCTCAGAACCGATAGGTGATGCCGGTGCCGATCAGCCAGGGATCGATCTTGACCTTGCCGGAGATCAGGCCGTTGTTGACCTTGACCTTGGGCTCGAGGAAGATCTTCTTCACGTCGAAGTTGATGCCCCAGTTCTTGTCGATCATGTAGTCGAAGCCGACCTGGAGGGCGAGGCCGAAGCTGTCCTTCAGATCGAAGCTGGTGAAGCCGCCCTTGGCCTTCTCGTTGAAGAAGACGGTGTAGTTCACGCCGACGCCGACATAGGGCTTGAAGGCGCCGAGATCGGTGAAATGATACTGCAGCATCAGGGTCGGCGGCAGCAGCCAGGCCGAACCGATGCGCGCCCCGGCCAGGGTCCCCGCGCCCTTCACATTGTGCGGGGTGACGCCGAGGACGAGCTCGACGGCGATGTTCTTCGTAAAGAAGTAGGTGATGTCGAGCTCGGGCACGACCGAGTTCGAGATGTCGACATCGCCGCCGAGGATCGGCGCGCCGCCGAGCTTCAGCTTGGCGCTCTCCTGCGGGACGACGAAGAGGGCGCGGCCGCGGATCATCCACGGGCTCCACTGGGTCATGATCGGCGCGAGCGGGGCCGTCTTGGCCGAAGGCAGATCGGCGGCCCCGGCGGAGGTCAGGGCTGTGCCGGCGAGCAGCGCGGCGCAGGTGGCGAGACGGACAATGCGTGACATGGCGGAGGCCCCCAGGATCGGAGCGCGGCGCAGCTGCGCGCTCGCGGCTCATGCCTCCCACCAGCCTCAATCCCGCCGCGATTGATTTGACCCTGATCAAATCCGGATGCGCGGCCCCGCCCTTGTGACATTCGCGTCACAGGGGCACAGGCGGCTCAGGCCTTGGCGACCTTCTGGTAGTCCTTGATGTCGGAGAAGGTGACGTCGGGTGCGCGCTCGGCGTCGTATTTCAGGGTGAACTGGCTGGAGGCCATGAAGACCGGGTCGCCGTCGAGGTCGTCGGCCATGGAGGAGGGCTTCGACGACACGAATTTCTGCAGCGCCGCCTTGTCCTCCGAGGAGACCCAGCGCGCGATCGCATACTGGCAGGGCTCGAAGTCGACAGGCAGCGAATACTCGACATCCATGCGCTCCTTGAGCACGTCGAGCTGCAGCGCGCCGACGACGCCGACGATGGCGGGCGCGCCGTCATGGGGCAGGAAGATCTGGACGACACCTTCCTCGGCCATCTGCTGCAGCGCCTCGCGCAGCTTCTTGGCCTTCATCGCGTCCTTGAGCTTCACACGACGCAGGATTTCGGGCGCGAAGCTCGGCACGCCCTTGAAGACGACGTCCTCGCCCTCGGTCAGCGTGTCGCCGATGCGCAGCGTGCCGTGGTTGGGCAGGCCGACGATGTCGCCCGCGAAGGCCTCCTCCGCGATCGAGCGGTCGCGGGCGAAGAAGAACTGCGGCGCGTTGAGCGGCATCGGCTTGCCGGTGCGCACGAGCTTCGCCTTCATGCCGCGCGAGAGCTTGCCCGAGCAGACGCGCATGAAGGCGATGCGGTCGCGGTGGTTGGGGTCCATGTTCGCCTGAATCTTGAAGACGAAGCCGGTCATCTTCGGCTCGCCGGCCTGGATCGTGCGCTTGTCGGCGATCTGCGCGCGCGGGCTGGGCGCCAGCGCGCCGAGCGCGTCGATCAGATCGCGCACACCGTAGTCGCGCAGCGCCGCGCCGAAATAGAGCGGCGTCAGGTGGCCCTCGCGGAAGGCCTCGAGATCGAAGGGCTTCAGGCCTTCGCTGGCGAGGAAGACCTCCTCGCGCCAGGTCTCGGCCGCGCCATGCGGCAGGAGTTCGTCGAAGAGCTTGTCGTCGGGGCCCGTGACGGCGAGATCTTCGGCGCTCTCGTCGCCCTTCTGGTTGCGGCGGAAGCTGTTGGCCTTGAGATCATAGGTGCCGACGAACTCGCGGCCGCGCCCGACCGGCCAGGTCATCGGCGCGACATCGAGCGCGAGCGTGGTCTCGATTTCGTTGATCAGGTCGAACAGGTCGCGCGTCTCGCGGTCGACCTTGTTGATGAAGGTGACGATCGGGATGTCGCGCAGGCGGCAGACCTCGAACAGCTTCTTGGTGCGCGCCTCGATGCCCTTGGCGGCGTCGATCACCATCACGGCGGAGTCGACGGCGGTGAGCGTGCGGTAGGTGTCCTCCGAGAAGTCCTCGTGGCCCGGCGTGTCCAGCAGGTTGAAGACGTGGCCGCCATATTCGAAGGTCATCACCGAGGTGACGACCGAGATGCCGCGCTGGCGCTCGATCTTCATCCAGTCCGAGGAGGTCTGGCGCCGGCCCTGCTTGGCGCGGACCTCGCCGGCGAGCTGAATCGCGCCGCCGAAATAGAGCAGCTTCTCAGTCAGCGTGGTCTTGCCGGCGTCGGGGTGGGAGATGATCGCGAAGGTGCGGCGGCGCGCATGCGGAGGGGCGTCGCCTGCCGGCGCGGCGGAGGTCTGGCTGTCGGTCATGGCGGTCTGAGAACAGGATGGGGGCGGCGAAGTCAATCGTCGCCGGCTTCGGGCTGTCCGCCGCCTTCGCCGATGGCAGGCCGGTCAGTCCCCATTAACCCTTTGACTCCATCATCCCGCCGAACAGGGGAACATCCTTCCCTTGCGGAAGGCTCTTCGATGGTCGGCCCGCGCAAGATTTCGACACAGATTTTCGGCGCCTTCGCGATGTTCGCGCTCGCCGCCTTCGTGGCTGTCGGCATCGGCGCCCATGCGCTGTCGCGCTACGCCGCCATGACGAGCGAGATGGAGGCCGTGACGCAGCGCACCGTCCTGGCCGAGCGCATGGACGGGCTCGTCAATGCGATCGTGATGGAATCGCGCGGAATCTACATGAGCGCCGACGCGCAGGACGCCGAACGCTTCGCGCTGCCGCTGCTCGCCGATCTCGCGCAGATGAAGCGGCTCGTCGCCGAGTGGCGGGCTCTCCATGGTCCCCAGGAGCAGGCCGCCTTCGAGGCGGTGGCGCAGAAGCTCAATGATTTCATTGCCTTCCGGACGGAGCTGGTGAAGCGGGGACGGGAGGCGGGTCCTGCCGCGGCCAATGCCTTCGGCAACAACGAGGACAACCGCAGCAACCGCAAAGCCCTCAACACGGCGCTCAGGCAAGTCGCCGTGCTCAACGAGAGCCGGGCGGCCGCGACGGATGCCGAACGCGACGTGCTGCAGAGCCATAGTTTCTGGCTGCAGGCGGTCGGCGTGCTGCTGATCGCGGCCGGGCTCGCCGCCGCGCTGACCATCGTGCATGTCCGTGTGGCCCGGCCGCTGCGCGGCCTCACCAAGACGATGCAGCGGCTTGCCGCGGGGCAGGAGGTCGGCACGATTCCGTCCGTGAACCAGCGCGACGAGGTCGGCGACATGGCTCGCTCCCTGGCGGTGTTCCATGACACGGCGGTCGCGCGGACGGCACTGGAGGCCGATGCGAAGAGCGCCGATTCGGCCCGGGTCCGGCGCCAGGCCAAGCGCGAGGACCTCACGGCCGAGTTCAACATCCGGATCGATAGGGTGCTCGATACCGTCCGGATTAGTGCCGACGAGATGGAGGAGACGGCCCGCAGTCTCAATGCCGTCGCCACCAGCGCCACCTCGCAGGCCAAGGAGGCCCGCGGCGCGGCGCTCGACGCCTCCGACAATGTCCGCTCGATCGCGGCCGCGTCCGAAGAGCTGTCGGAGTCGATCGCCGAGATCGCCGAACGCATCGGCCACACCGACGGCGTGGTCAGGTCCGCGGCCGGGGACGCGGCCAGGGCCCGCGCCAATGTCGCCAATCTGCTCGGCGCCTCCGAGAGCATCGCGCGCGTGGTCGGTCTGATCCGCGAGATCGCCGCCCAGACCAATCTGCTGGCGCTGAACGCGACGATCGAGGCGGCCCGGGCGGGGGAGGCGGGGCGCGGCTTCGCGGTCGTCGCCAGCGAGGTCAAGCTGCTGGCGAGCCGCACCGCCCAGGCCACCGACGAGATCGCCGAGCGGATCGCCGCCTTCGAGAGCGAGACGCAAGGCGCCGTGGCGGCGATCGAGACGATCGCCCGCGTGATGGGCGAGGTCGCCGAGCACACGGTCGTCATCGCCGGGGCGACATCCCAGCAGATGGCCGCGACCTCGGAGATCGCGAGCAGCGCCCAGGCGACGGCGAACGGGACGGCCGGCGTCGCGCGGCAGATGGAGGACGTCACCTCGACCTCCGAGGCGGCGAGACTGTCGGCGAACCGCGCCCTGACGACGGCCGAAAGTCTGGCGCGCGAGGCCCATGCGCTGCGCAATGCGGTCGAGACGTTCTTCGCCGACATGAAGGCCGCCTGAGCCGGCGGCCTGTCTGCGCGGTGGCGGCCGCAGACTTCACGTCTTGGTGACCCGTTCGAACGACTTCGTGATGACGCCGGGGCTGTCGCATCCCGCGCTCATGCGGTCCCTTCAGTGCGATTTCGCACGAGGGGCAGGATGTCAGTTCAGAGCCAATCCGATCCGCAGCCGACGCTGTCGATCTTCGATGCCGTGACGATCATGGTGGGGATCGTCGTCGGCATCGGCATCTTCAAGACACCGTCGCTGATCGCGGCCAATGTCGGCAGCGAGGCGGCCTTCCTCGGCGTCTGGGTCGCGGGCGGCCTCGTCACCCTGATCGGCGCGCTCTGCTATGCCGAACTCGCCGCCGCGCATCCCCATGCGGGGGGCGAGTATCATTTCCTCGGGCGGGCCTATGGCCGCCCCGTCGCCGTGCTGTTCGGCTGGGCGCGCGGCTCGGTGATCCAGACCGGGGCGATCGCTGCGGTCGCCTTCGTCCTCGGCGATTACGCGGCGCAGATCGTGCCGCTCGGCCCCTATGGGCCGGCGATCTATGCCGCGGCCGCGATCATCGTGCTGACGGGGCTCAACGTCGCGGGCACGATCCAGAGCAAGACGCTGCAGATCGCGGTGACGTTCATCGAGGTCGGGCTGATCGCGGCGATCATCGTCTGGGGCCTGCTCGGCAGCGCCGGGGAGGCGGTGCCGGCCGCGACCACGGCGCCGCCATCGGCCGCGCTCGGCCTGGCGATGATCTTCGTGCTGCTGACCTATGGCGGCTGGAACGAGGCGGCCTATCTCTCGGGCGAACTGCGCGACCCCGGCCGCAACATGGTCCGCGTGCTGCTGATCGGCACAGGCGTGCTGGTCGCGCTCTACCTCGCGGCCAATGCCGCGCTGCTGGCGATCCTCGGTCTCGACGGCCTGCGCGGCTCGCAGGCGGTGGCCACCGACATGATGCGCCGCGTCGCGGGCGAGTCCGGCGCCATCGTCGTCAGCCTCGCCATCGTGGTCGCGGCGCTCTCGACGCTCAATGCGACGATCTTCACCGGCGCGCGGGTCTATTTCGCGATGGCGCGCGACATCACGCTGCTGCCGCGCGTCGGCGAGTGGGATGAACGGGGGCGGGCGCCGGCCAACGGGCTGATCGCCCAGGGAGCCGTCGCGCTGCTGCTGGTCGTGCTGGGGGCCGCCAGCCGCGACGGCTTCCAGGCCATGGTCGACTACAGCGCGCCGGTGTTCTGGGCGTTCCTGCTGCTGGTCGGCCTCGCCCTGCCGATCCTGCGCTGGCGCGAACCGGACCGGGTCCTGCCCTTCAAGGTCCCGCTCTACCCGCTGACGCCGGCCTTGTTCTGCCTGACCTGCCTCTACATGCTGCATGCCAGCCTCGCCTACACCGGGAAGGGGGCACTGATCGGCCTCGGCGTCGTGCTCGCAGGCCTGCCGCTGCTGCTGTTCCAGAGCCGCCTTGCGGCTCCCGGCGACGCTCAGCCCCTGCCCTCCGCGGACCCCGCGGCGCGGGGGACGCCGGCGCAGCCCGCCCTCGTTCAACCAGGAGAGAGATGATGAAGATGTTCCGGACTCTCGCCGCCGCCTGCGCGGTGTCGCTCTTGGCGCTCGGCGCGGTGCAATCGCACGCGCAGCCCGCCCAGGCCGGCAAGGACAGCGCCACGACGCCGGACTATGTCCCGCATACGGGCCAGGCGGGGAAGGACGTGGTCTGGGTGCCGACGCAGGACGCGCTGGTCCAGCGCATGCTCGACATGGCCAAGGTGACCAAGGAGGACAAGCTGGTCGATCTCGGCTCCGGTGACGGGCGCACCGTGATCGCGGCCGCCAAGCGCGGCCTCACGGCCCGCGGCATCGAGTACAATCCCGATCTCGTCACGCTCTCCCAGCGCAATGCCGCGGCCGAAGGCGTCGCGGACCGGGCCCGGTTCGAGCGCGGCGACATCTTCGAATCCGACTTCAAGGAGGCGACCGTCGTCACGCTCTTCCTGCTGCCGGAGCTCAATCTGCGGCTGCGTCCGATCCTGCTCGACATGAAGCCGGGCACGCGCGTCGTCTCCAACACCTTCACCATGGACGACTGGACGCCGGACGAGACCGCGGTGCTGGCCGAGAACTGCGTCAATTTCTGCCGGGCGCATTTCTGGGTCGTCCCTGCCAAGGTCGGCGGGACCTGGAGGCTCGGCGATGGCGATCTGCGCCTGAGCCAGACATTCCAGATGCTGGAGGGCACGCTGACGCGCGCCGGCAAGGCGCTTCCCATCACCGAGGCACGGATGCGCGGCAGCGAGATCAGCTTCGTCGCCGACGGCCGACGCTACACCGGCACCGTCGCGGAAGGCCGGATGAGCGGGCGCAGCGAAGGGGCTGGCCAGGCCCAGGAGTGGCAGGCGACGCGCAGCGCGAACTGAACGAGGTGCCTGTGCTGCCGCCTCAGTTCTTGAGGCGGTAGCCAGTGCGGAAGATCCAGCCGGTCGCCACGATGCAGACGAGCAGGAAGGCGAGCGTCATGCCCAGGCTGACGCCGACGCCGACATCGGCCACCCCGAAGAAGCTCCAGCGGAAGCCGCTGATCAGGTAGACGACCGGGTTGAACAGCGCGACCGTCCGCCAGACGGGCGGCAGCATGTCGATCGAGTAGAAGGAGCCGCCGAGAAAGGCGAGCGGTGTCACGACCAGCAGCGGGACGACCTGCAGCCGCTCGAAGCCGTCGGCCCAGATGCCGATGATGAAGCCGAAGAGGCTGAAGGTCACCGCCGTCAGGACGAGGAAGAGCAGCATCCAGAGCGGGTGCTCGATGCGCAGCGGCACGAAGAAGGTCGCCGTCAGCAGGATGATCAGGCCCAGCACGACCGATTTGGTCGCCGCCGCGCCGACATAGCCGATCACGACCTCCCACCACGCCACGGGCGCCGAGAGCAGCTCGTAGATCGTGCCGGTGAATTTCGGGAAGTAGATCGCGAAGGAGGCATTCGCGATGCTCTGGGTGAGCAGCGTCAGCATGATCAGGCCGGGCACGATGAAGGCGCCGTAGGCGATGCCGTCGATCGATTGCATGCGCGAGCCGATCGCGGCGCCGAAGACGACGAAGTAGAGCGAGGTCGAGAGCACCGGAGACACCACGCTTTGCAGAGGCGTGCGCAGGGTGCGTGCCATCTCGAAGCGATAGATCGCGGCAATCGCCCGCCCGTTGAAGGCGGGCGGGGCGTTGGAAGCGGATGTCATGAGCGGCCCCTGACCAGGCTGACGAAGATGTCCTCGAGCGAGCTCTGGCTCGTGTTCAGATCCCGGAAGCGGATACCGGCCTCGCCGAGCGCCTGCAGCAGGGCGGTGATGCCGGTGCGCTCCGCCTTGGTGTCGTAGGTGAAGACGATCTCGTCGCCGCCCGCGGCCAAAGTGAGGTCGTAGCCCGCGAGGCTCTCGGGCAGGGCCGCCAGCGGCGTCTGCAGGCTCAGCGTGAGCTGCTTGCGCCCGAGCTTGCGCATCAGCTCGGTCTTGTCCTCGACGAGGATGATCTCGCCCTTGCTGATCACGCCGACCCGGTCGGCCATCTCCTCGGCCTCCTCGATGTAGTGCGTGGTCAGGATGATGGTGACGCCGTTCTCGCGCAGCCGTCGCACCAGCTGCCACATATCCTGGCGCAGCTCGACATCGACGCCGGCCGTCGGCTCGTCGAGGAAGAGGATGCGCGGCTCATGGGCGAGCGCCTTGGCGATCATGACGCGCCGCTTCATGCCGCCCGAGAGCCGGCGGATCTGGGTGTCGCGCTTGTCCCAGAGCGAGAGGTCCTTCAGCACCCGCTCGACCAGGTCGGGGTCCTTGCGCTTGCCGAAGAGCCCGCGGCTGAAGGAGACGGTGGCGCGCACAGTCTCGAAGGCGTCGGTGGTCAGCTCCTGCGGGACGAGGCCGATCTTGGCGCGGGCGGCGCGATAATCGGCGACGATGTCGTGGCCGTCGGCGCGGACGCTGCCCGTGCTCGGATTGACCAGCCCGCAGATGATGCTGATCAGCGTCGTCTTGCCGGCGCCGTTGGGGCCGAGCAGCGCGAAGATCTCGCCCTGGCGGATTTCGAGATCGACCGTTTTGAGGGCCTGGAAGCCGGAAGCATAGGTCTTGGACAGGCCGGAGACGGAGATGATCGGTGTCATGGGCGGCATATAGGCGGGCTCCCGAGCGGATGCGATGGCGCGGCGACGCAGGGCTGCAATGCGTCGCCGCGACCGCTTTCTTGCACGCTCTCTTGCACGCTCTCCTGCCCGATCCCTGCTGCCGGCCGGTGTCGGGAGCGGCACGCCGCCCATGAAAATGGCCGGGACGAGGCCCGGCCATGTGGTACTTCCGCGAGATCACCCGCTCAGCGCATGAAGAACCAGAGCAGGATGATGATCGGAATCGGAACGCCGAGCAGCCAGAGAGCAATCGAACGCATTGGATCAGCCCCAGTGTGATGATGACGACAATGGCGCAGCAACGCCGCGCCTGTGTCGAAGGTTCCTTGCCGGTGGGCTGGGGCCCCGTGCCTATTTGAAGGCGATGCTGTCGATCAGGGCCTGCATCGCCTTGTCGTGCTTCACATGCCCCTCTTCCGAGGCCCAGTAGGTCATCATGATGATCTTGCCGCTGGCGACCTTGGGGTTGATCGCGAGGTAGCGGACGATGGAGGGGCCGTCGCTGCTCGTCGCCTTCAGCTCGGTGAAGGACCAGGGCCGCCCATTGATCTCGCGCGTCAGGGTTTCGGTCGCGCCGGTGAACTTGACGCCCTCCCGCGCGAAATAGGCGTCATGCTCCTTCTGCAGTGCGTCGAGCTGGTCGGCCGGAACCAGCTCGAACCAGACATAGATCTCCTCGTCGGGCGTCTTGATCTGGACCCCGCGGTCGATCTTCGACTGGGCCCAACTGTCGGGAATCGTCACCACGGCCACGGGCTCCGCCGCGGTGATGGCGACGGCGCCCGCCATGGCCGTGCCGATCGCCGCCGGGCCGGCGAGAGCGGCCACCAGTGCCAGCGCACCGAAAAGTTTTTTCATCGCAAATCCCCCCTGTGGTCCTGCGGTCCGTCCCGCAACGCCGCGCAGAATGGGCAGATTCGGCCCGAAATCAACGGCGAAGCGGGCATTTCCCGAAAATGGTCAGGGCGCTGGGTGCGCGCTCGGATGCCAGAGCGGCCGATAGCCCCGCGCCAGGGCGGCGAGCGAGGCCGGCGGCGTCAGCACCGACACCATTCCCGTCGGCCGGGTTTGCCGGCCGACATAGCCCGCCGGCGACCAGGGCAGCGCCGCATCGGCGCGCAGCGCCAGGAAGCGGCCCTCCTCGGCGATCATCGCGCCGTCCGGCAGGGCCTCGGCCGGCAGCCGATGCAGGCGTTTCGCCCGGCCGTCGCGGCGTTCGCCGTCCAGCACCCGGTCGATTGCGGGAAAGAGCGGGGTCTCGCTCAAGCCCAGCCCCTCGACGAGCGCGGCTCGGTAGGCCAGCGCATCCGCGCGGCGGCATTCCATGCAGGGCCGATGGCCGGCGGCGAGCGCGGTGACCTCGTCGCAGAAGAACAGTTCGGTGTAGCCGCGGCTCCAGACCTGGCGGCGGCGGTTCTTGAAGGACAGGACACAGCAGATCCACTGCCGGCTCGCCTGGATGCGGCGCGGCAAGGCGCGGGTCTGCGGATCATGGAAGCGCCCGCCGCGATTACCCATGAGCAGGCCGCGGGCCGGGGCGGCCAGCAGGCCGCCATCGGGCGCGACGCGGTTGGGCAGGGGCATGGGGCTCTCCTTGTGCGTGGCCCTATCCTAGGGCTCGCGGAGCCCGATCGCGACAGCAGGCTGCGTGGCCCGGGCTGCGGCGGCGCGTGGGGTTGGCAAGCGCCCCCGCGATGACGCAAGCTTCCGATGGGAGAGGGCGACAGACCCGATCCGGAGGGGTGGGGCATGGCGGCCAGCAGTTTCGACGATCCGGCGTCGCTCGTTCCGCATCCGGAGCGTGGCGCCATCCTGGCGGAGGTGCATGCCCGGCCCTTCGCGCCGCTGGAGACGCCGCGGCGGCTTTTGCATTTCGCCTTCATGACCGATTCCCGCCAGGCGGCCGCCGACCGTGCGGCGCTCGGCCGCTTCTGCGCCGAACGCGGCGTGCCGGGGCCTCTCGACGAGGCCAAGCATCACCGCGCCCGCTTCGGCGAAACCAGCCTGCGCTGGGAGCAGCACAGCGAGTTCACCACCTATAGCTGGGAGTTGCCGGGCACGGAGGCGACGCCCTTCCTGCCGCCGACCGGCGCGCTGCCGCATGGCATGCGCGGCCTGCCGCAGCCGGGGCCGCATCTGGTCTCCGCCGATCTGCATCTGATGCCGGCGGTGGCCGAGCCCGATCTCGGGGCGCTGTTCGACCCCGCCAGCCTGGCGGCGGCTCTTGTCGACAATGGCGGGGCGGTCGCGGCGACGGATTTCCGGGCGGGGGCGGACGGTTTCGTGCGCATCCTGGTGCTCGACCGCGAACTGACTCCGGCCCGCGCGGGGGCGCTGGCGCAGCGCCTGCTCGAGATCGAGACCTATCGCACGCTGGCGCTGCTCGGCATGCCGGAATCGCAGCGGATCGGCCCCTCCGTGCGCAGCGCCGAGGAGACGCTGGTGCGCATCGCCGGCACGATGACGCAGACGGATGGGCTGGCCGCCGACCATGCGCTGCTCGACGAGATGACGGCGCTCGCCTCGCGGCTGGAGGCGGAAGCGGCCTCCTCGAACTACCGTTTCGGGGCGAGCCGCGCCTATGACAACATCGTCCAGCAGCGGCTCGTCGCGATCGGCGAGCAGGGCCATGGCGGCTGGCCGACGATTGCCGCCTTCCTGGCACGGCGGATGGCGCCGGCGATGCGCACCTGCCAGATGCTGCAGGAGCGCCAGGCCGATCTCGCGACCAAGCTGGCGCGCGCCGCCAACCTGCTGCGCACGCGCGTCGACGTCGCGCTTGAGCAGCAGAACCGCGACCTGCTGGCGGCGATGAACGAGCGCACGCGGCTGCAGTTGCGGCTGCAGCAGACGGTCGAGGGGCTCTCGGTCGCGGCGATCGCCTATTACATCGTCAGCCTGTTCGGCTATCTCGCCAAGGGCGCGAAGGATTCGGGCTGGCTCAAGATCGAGCCGGGCCTTGCAACCGCGCTGTTCGTGCCGGTCGCGCTGCTCGGCGTCTGGGCGGCGGTGCGGCGCATCCGCCGGGGCCATGGCGAGGGCTGAGCGCCCCCGCCGCCGGGCTCAGGCTTCCTTGAAGCCGTAATCGGGGATGCCCTGCTCGTTGCCGTAGTACTTGTAGGGCAGGAACTTGCCGGACATGCCGATCTTGACGCGGTCGCCCTTCGGGTTCGGCTCGCGCTCGAACTCGATGTTGAAGTCGATCGCCGACATGATGCCGTCGCCGAACTCTTCCTCGATCAGCGCCTTCCAGGCCGGGCCGTTGACCATCACCATCTCGTAGAAGCGGTAGATCAGCGGGTCGGTCGGCGGCATCGGCGTGCCGGTGCCGCGATAGGGCACCTCGTTGAGCATGCGCTTCTCGTTCTCGGTCAGGCCGAAGAGGGCGGCGGCCTTCTCGGCCAGCGGCTTGACCAGCTTCATCTGGCCGAGCAGGGCGCCGACGATCAGCACCTCGGACATGCCGCCGATCTCTTCGGTGATGTATTTCCAGCTCCAGCCCTTCTCGCGCTTGATGTCGAGGATCTTCTCGGTGAGCTCTTCGCGCTTCATGGGGTCGGTCTCCTTGGCGTGTCAGTTTCTTGAGGTGGTGGTCGTCAGGCCGCCTTGCGGCCGGCGTCGGGGCCGGTTCCGTCGGCGCCCGGTCGCACGATCGGCGGATGGCGGCGGTCGTAGCCCTCGGGAATGTCGTCCCGGAAGCTCTTCGAGCGCACCACCAGGAAGTCGATCAGGTGGTTGCGGATGGCGTAGTAGTCGCGGTGGTGGTGGACCTCGCTGCGGATGCGATCGCGCGGCAGCGGGTTCTCGACGATCTCGGCGATCATCGCCTGCGGACCGTTGGTCATCAGCACGATGCGGTCGGCGAGATAGATCGCCTCGTCGACGTCATGGGTGATCATGAAGGCGGTCTGGCCGGTCTCCAGGCAGATGCGGCGAACCTCGTCCTGCAGCGTGCCGCGGGTGAGCGCGTCGAGCGCCGAGAAGGGCTCGTCCATCAGCATCATCTTGGGCTCGATCGAGAGCGCGCGGGCGATGCCGACGCGCTGCTTCATGCCGCCGGAGAGTTCCGAGGGCTTCTTCAGCTCCGAGCCCTTGAGGCCGACCTTCTCGATGAAGGCCATGGCATGCGCCGTCACCTTCGCCCTTGGCCAGTCGCGATGCCTGGCGGCGACCGCATAGGCGACATTGCCGAGCACGCTGCGCCAGGGCAGCAGCGAATGGCCCTGGAAGATCACGGCGCGGTCGAGCGAAGGGCCCTCGATCGCCTTGCCGTCGACGATGGCCGCGCCGTCATCGGGCGCGTCGAGCCCGTTGAGGATGTTGAGCACGGTTGTCTTGCCGCAGCCGGAATGGCCGATGACGCAGACGAACTCGCCCTTCCTCATCGAGAACCAGAGGTCCTCGAAGACGGTGGTGGTGCCGCCGCCGGCCTTCGGGTAGCGGCGGGCGATGCCTTCGATCGAGATGTAACGGTCGCTCATCGCCTCAATCCGGATAGGTCACGGCGCGCTGCAGGCGGGCGAGCGTCTGGTCCAAGATCATGCCCATCACGCCGATGACGGTGATGGCGACGATGACATTGGTGATCGAGAGGTTGTTCCACTCGTTCCAGACGAAGTAGCCGATGCCGGTGCCGCCCACGAGCATCTCGGCCGCGACGATGACGAGCCAGGCGATGCCGATCGAGATGCGCATGCCGGTCAGGATGGTCGGCGCGGCCGCCGGCAGGATGATCGTGAAGGCGCGCCGGACCGGCCCGACCTCGAGCGTGCGGGCGACGTTGAGCCACTCCTTGCGCACGGCGGAGACGCCGAAGGCCGTGTTCAGCAGCATCGGCCAGACCGAGCAGATGAAGATCACGAAGATCGCGGAGACGCTGGAATCCTTGATCGTGTAGAGCGCGAGCGGCATCCACGCCAAGGGCGAGATCGGCTTCAGGACCTGGATGAACGGGTCGAGCGCCTTCGAGATCAGCGGCGACATGCCGATCAGGAAGCCGAGCGGGACCGCGAGCAGCACGGCGAAGGCATAGCCGAGCAGGACGCGGCCGAGCGAATAGGCGAGCTGGATGCCGAGCCCCTTGTCGTTGGGGCCCTTGTCGTAGAACGGGTCGCGCAGGTGTCCCCAGATCGTCGCGGCGACGTCGAGCGGGCCGGGCATGGCCGATTTGCCCTGCGTCACCTGCTGGCCCATCAGCTTGGCGTATTCGGGGTCGATGTTGGCGGCAGGCCCGGCCCCGCCGGACTGCGTGCCGACATGCCACGCGGTGAGGAAGACGACGAGGATCGCCAGCGAGAGCACCAGCGCGCGCAGGTTGAGAGGGAGGGTCATGTCAGGACTCCACCGTCATTGCGACGAGGCGCAGCCGACGAAGCAATCCAGCGTCGGCGCGAGGCGCTGGATTGCTTCACTTTGCTCGCAATGACGGTTGGCGCTTCGCGCGACATCACGCGACTCACGTCCGCTTGATCGCGAAGCTCTTGATGTAGTCCTCCGGCTTGGTGGCATCGAAGGTCTTGCCCATCACGACGATGGTCTTCGAGCCGGTGGGCGGCGCCAGCCCGACCTCGGTCATCAGCTTGGCCGTGTCGGTCTGGAGGAAGACCTCCTTGGCCACCTTGGCGTAGTCGACATCGCCCTTGATCTGGCCCCAGCGCTTCATCTGGGTGAGAATCCAGACCGCGAAACCCTCCCAGGGAAAGGGGTCGAAATCGATCCGCTTGGGGTCGCGCTTGATGTTGCCGAGCCCGTCCGCATAGGTCCCGGTCAGGACCTGCTCGACCACGGTGACGGGCTGGTTGAGGTAGTTGGCCGGCGCGATCGCCTCGGCGATGGCTTTCCGGTTCTCGGCCTTGGAGGCGAAGGCGGTCGCGTCGATGATCGCCTTGAGCAGCGCGGCATAGGTGTTGGGGGTCTGCGTCACGAACTCCCTGGAGGCTGCGAAGGCGCAGCAGGGATGGCCGTCCCAGATCTCCTTGGAGAGCATGTGGATGAAGCCGACGCCGTCGAAGACCGCGCGCTGGTTGACCGGATCGGGCGCGAGGAATCCGTCGATGTTGTCGGCGCGCAGGTTGGCGACCATCTCCGGCGGCGGCACGGCGCGGATCTGGACGTCCGTGTCGGGATCGATGCCGTTCTCGGCGAGATAGTAGCGCAGCAGGTAGTTGTGCATCGAATAGTCGAAGGGCACGGCGAATTTGAAGCCCTTCCAGGACTTCGGATCGCGCTTGTCCTTGTGCTTCATCGCGAGCGTGATGGCCTGGCCGTTGATGTTCTCGACCGCCGGCATCGTGTAGGGAATCGGGTTCGAGCCCGCGCCCATCGAGATCGCCAGCGGCATCGGCGAGAGCATGTGGGCGGCGTCGTATTCCTTGTTGATCGTCTTGTCGCGGATCACGGCCCAGCCGGCGGTCTTGATCACTTCGACGTTGAGGCCGTGCTTGGCATAGAAGCCCATCGGCGAGGCCATGATGATCGGCGTCGCGCAGGTGATCGGGATGAAGCCGACCTTGAGGTCCTTCTTCTCCGGCACAGCCTGGGCGAAGGCCTCGGTGGCGGCCGCCAGCGGGAAGAGGCTCGAGATCGCCGCCAGGGCGGTCGAGGCGCCGACCTGCTTCAGGAAGAAACGGCGCTGCGCATCCTGTGGAAACAGCGCCCGCATCACGGCGTTCTCGACGACGCGCTGATAGCGTCCGTCTTCCGTCGCGGATACTTCGACGGCCTCGGCCCGAATCGCCCGCTCATGCGCGGATTGGCTCTCATGCCGGCCGCAATCGCAGCCGCGGCGGATGCGGCGGTCGGCGTCGAACGGGTTCTTGAACAAGGCCATGCGCGTGTCCTCCGGCTGATCGAGTGGGCGGCTGGTCGCTGCAGGGGATTTAGCAAGCGGCGGGCCAACCCGGCCGAGCGCAATGGGCGACGAAACATCAAGGACTTAGCGCGAGATCGCGCTTGACGAATTCTCGTGAATCACGAAAAATCGTATTCCCGGTAACGAAAATTCGTGAGCTGCCGTGATCCCCTCGTCCGCTTCGCCGCAGACCACCTGGCTGTTCGAGAGCATGGTCGACGCCGCGCTGGCGGTGGATGTCACGACCGGCCGGATCCTGGCGGCCAATGAGGAGGCGCGGCGCCTGCTGACGCCTGCGGAGCGCGAGCTCGTCGGCGCCTCGGTGCTCTCCGTGTTTCCCGGCCAGGCGGCGGCGCTGACGGTCTTCACCGAGGCGGTGCTTCACAAGGGTCGCTACTGGACACGCTCGCTTTCGCCGCAGCGGGCCGATGGCGAGGCGCTCCACACCGAGTGCATCGGTGCGCGGCTTCTGACCCAACCCGACCCCTCGATCCTGCTGACGCTCTACGATCTCGAGGCGCGGCACCGGCGCGATCTCGACGCCGACGCGCAGGAGCATGTCCGTGCCGGGCTGACCGAATGGCGCCGCACGGAGCGGCTGTTCCAGGAGATCGAGCGCAGCAACCAGCTGATCCTTCGCGCGGCGGGCGAAGGCATCTTCGGGGTCAATGCGGAGGGCCGCACCACCTTCGTCAACCCGGCCGGCGAGGCGATGCTGGGCTGGGAGACGGGCGAGCTGATCGGGCGGGACATGCATGCCTGCGTGCATCATCACCGCCCCGACGGCACGCATTACCCGCATGAGGAATGCCCGATCTACGCCGCCTTCCGCGACGGGGCGGTCCACCATGTCGAGAACGAGATGTTCTTTCGCAAGGACGGCTCGGGCTTCTGGGTCGAGTACACCTCGACGCCGATCCGCGACCGCGGGCGCCTCGTCGGGGCGGTGATCATCTTCCGCGACATCAGCCAGCGCCACGAGGCGGACGAGCGCCTGCGGGCGGCGCTCGCCGAGGTCGACAGCCTGCGCGAGCGGCTGCAGCAGGAGAACGCCTATCTGCAGGAGGAGATGCGGCTGGAGCGCAACCATCGCGGCGTCGTCGGGCGCTCGGGCGCGATCCAGAAGATCCTGAGCCAGGTCGAGCTGGTGGCGCGCACCGACGCCGCCGTGCTGATCACCGGCGAATCCGGCACCGGCAAGGAGCTGATCGCCAGCGCAATCCACGAGGCGAGCGAGCGCCATGTGCGGCCACTGATCCGGGTGAACTGTGCCGCCATCCCGCGCGAACTGTTCGAGAGCGAGTTCTTCGGCCATGTGAAGGGCGCCTTCACCGGCGCGCTGCGCGACCGGATCGGCCGCTTCGAACTGGCCGATGGCGGCACGCTCTTCCTCGACGAGGTCGGCGAGATCCCGCTCGAACTCCAGGGCAAGCTGCTGCGCGTGCTGCAGGAAGGGCAGTTCGAGCGCGTCGGCGAGGAGCGGACGCGGCACGTCAATGTCCGCATCATCGCGGCGACCAACAAGGATCTCCGGCGCGAGGTGCGCGAGGGCCGCTTCCGCGAGGACCTCTATTTCCGGCTCGACGTTTTCCCGATCGTCTCCGTGCCGCTGCGCGAGCGCCCGGAGGACATCCCGCTGCTGGCGCTGCATTTCCTCGGCGGGGCGCAGCGCAAGCTGAAGACCGAGGGGTTGAAGCTGAGCGAGGGCGATGTCGCCCGGCTGCGCGCTTATGACTGGCCGGGCAATGTCCGCGAGCTGCAGAACGTCATCGAGCGCGCCGCGATCCTCGCGCGCAACGGGCGGCTCTTCATCGCGCTGCCCGAGAGCGGGCGCCCGCCCGCGGCTGTCCCGGCGCCAGCGGCGACGGGCGCGGGAATCCTGACCGAGGCGGAGCGGCGCGAGCGCGACCGGGCCAGCATCCTCGCCGCGCTCGAGACATGTCGCGGCCGGGTCAGCGGCCCGCAAGGCGCCGCCGCCCTGCTCGGCGTGCCCGCGACTACGCTGGCCTCGCGGATGAAGACGCTGGGCATCGCGCCGCGCCGCGGGACGAGGCCGGCGCCCGAGCGCGCCGGCGGGTAGCCGGCGTCTTTCTGCGATCCCGTCAGGATCATCTTAACGTTACAGCGAGGTAACACCTGCGGCGCAACGCATTTGAAGTATTTTCCACGTCATCCAGAGGCCCGACGACATCACTGCCGCCCGATGACCTTGGAACAGCGGATGACCGCAACAATGCTCCTGCGCCGATGAACGCCTTTCTTCCCCTGATCCTGTTCACGGTGCTGACCAACGCCGCGGCGCAGCTCATGCTGAAGCGCGGCATGACCGGAGTGGGGACGCTCGACGTGGCCGGCGACGGGCTGATCGCGACCGTCTTCCGCGTGGTCTTCAACCCCTTCGTTTTTGCGGGGCTGTGCACCTTCGTCATCAGCATGGCCTCGCATCTGATCGTGCTCTCGAAGGTGCAGATCTCCTACGCCTACCCCTTCCTGAGCCTCGCCTATGTCGTGGTCGCGGCCTACGCCTTCTTCGTCTTCCACGAGGATCTCGGGCCGGCGCGCATCGCCGGCATCGGTCTCATCGTGCTCGGCACCATTTTCATCGCACAAAGCTGAGGGACATCATGGATCTGATCGTTCGCCTGTTCATGCGCCTCGGCGCCCTGCTGGAACCGCAGCCGGCTCCCGTTCCCGTGCCGGTGCGCGCCCAGCGCCCGCGCCTGCCGCGCCGAGCCTGAGCGTTCCCATGAAGCACATCATCATCGGCGGCGACGGCTTCGTCGGCTCGCATCTGGCGGCCGATCTTGCGGCCATGGGCGAGGAGGTGCTGGTCGCCGACATCGTCAAGAGCCCGCATCCGCATTACGCCAAGGTGCCCTTCCACCGCATCGACGTGACGGATGCGCAGAGCGTCGCCGGCATCCCGCTGCGCCAGGACGACCTCGTCTACAACCTCTCGGCCAAGATGCTCTCGCCGATCGTGACCCGCGCGGAGCGGCACGACTTCTTCTGGCCGGTGAACTATCACGGCACGCAGAACATCCTGAGCTGGATGGACAAGGCGGGCGCCCACAAGCTCGTCCACTTCACCACCGACATGATCTACGGCCATTCGGTGACCGTGCCGCAGGACGAGACGCATCCCGCCAAGCCGCTGGGCGAATATGGCGAGAGCAAGCTCGCGACCGAGACGCTGGCCCAGACCTATCGCGACCGCGGCTTCCAGATCCCGATCTTCCGGCCCCGGCTGATCATCGGACCCGGGCGGCTGGGCATCCTCGTCAAGCTGTTCAAGCTGATCGACCTCAACCTGCCGGTGCCGATGATCGGTTCGGGCAAGAACCCCTACCAGTTCATCTCGGTCTTCGACTGCGCCAGCGCCTGCGTCGCGGCCTGGAAGGCGGATTTCCCGAACTCGGCCTACAATCTCGGCTCGGACGATCCGCCGCCGGTGAAGAAGCTGCTCGGCGACCTGATCAGGCATGCCGGCTCGAAGTCGATCCTGCTGCCGACCCCGGCGCCGCTGGTCAAGCTGACGCTGAACGCGCTCGACGCGATCAACCTGCCGATCATGGACCCCGAGCAGTACATGATCGCCGACGAGATCTGCATCCTCGACACCTCCAAGGCCAAGCGCGAGCTGGGCTGGAAGCCGCTGCACCGCGACGAGGACATGCTGCTCGCCGCCTACACCGAATATCGCCGGGCCAAAGCGCCCTCCCAGCAAGCGCCCAGGAGTGTCGCCGCATGAGCATGCCCGCATTCAAGACCGACGACATGGCCACGCCGGCCCGCCCCAAGCTGTACAGCGTCGAGGAGGCCAAGCAGCTCGACGTGCAGACGGTGAAGGAACTCTTCACCAGTCACATCAACCCGGGCCAGGTGCATTTCCTGAAGCTGCTCGGCTTCGACAAGATCCTCGTCGATCGCGCCGAGGGCATGCACTACATCACCAAGGACGGCCGCAAGATCCTCGACTTCTTCGGCGGGTTCTGCTCGGTCGCCTTCGGCCACAACCATCCGCGCATCGTCGCGGCCCGGAAGAGATTCCAGGACGAGAACCGCCATGAGATCTGCATGGCGTTCATGTCGCAATACGCCTCGGCGCTGGCGGCCAATCTCGCCGCGATCTCGCCCGGCGATCTCGACATGGTCTTCCTCGGCTCGACCGGCTCGGAGGCCATGGAAGCCGCGCTGAAGGTCGCCGAGCAGGCGCAGGGGCCGGGCAAGTCCAAGATCCTGCATGCCGCGAACTCCTTCCACGGCAAGACCAAGGGCGTGCTGTCGGTCACGGATTCGACGCTCTACCAGTCGCAGTTCAAGCTGGTCGAGAACCGGGTCAAGGTGCCCTTCGGCGACATCGAGGCGGTGCGCCAGGCGCTGGAGAGCGACCCGTCGATCGGCATCGTCGTGATGGAGACGATCCAGGGCGGCGGCGGCATCATCGAGGCGCCGCTCGGCTTCTGGCGCGAATTGCGGGCGCTCTGCGACAAGCATGGCGTGCTCTGGGTCGCCGACGAGGTGCAGTGCGGTCTCGGCCGCACCGGGCAGTTCTTCGCCTTCGAGCGCGACGGCGTGGTGCCGGACGTCACGGCGCTGGCCAAGGCGCTGGGCGGGTCCAAGGCCGCGATGGGCGCGATGATCGCCCGCCGCGAGCTCTACATGAAGGCCTATGGCAAGCCCAAGACCGCGCTGATCCATGCCCAGGCGACGTTCGGCGGCATGGGCGAGGCCTGCGTCTCCGCGATCGAGGCACTCAACGTGCTCTATGAGGAAGACCTCATGGGCAATGCGCAGCGCCAGGGCGACTACCTGATCGAGCGGCTCAACGCGCTGCGGGTCAAGTATCCGAGCCTGCTCAAGGAAATCCGCGGGCGCGGCCTGATGATCGGCGTCGAGTTCCAGGACATCAGCGAGACCATGCCCTTCGGGCTCAAGCACATGGTCGCGCTGCTCGACGACAAGCTGAAGGGCTCGCTCTGCGGCTTCATCGGGGCGCTGCTGCTGAAGGACTACGACGTGCTCGTCGCCTTTACCGAGTACAACCGCAACGTCATCCGGCTCGAGCCGCCGCTGATCGCGACGCGCGAGGATTGCGACACCTTCATCAACGCGCTGGACGACCTGCTCTCGCGCGGCATCACCCGCATCGTGACCGATTATCTGCGCAAGGTCGCCGTCTCGAAAGGCTGAGGCCTACGGCGGCCCACCCGCCCCAAACGCGAAACGCCCGCCCCCGTCTCCCGGGGCGGGCGTTTTGATTCTCACCAATGGGGGGCTCAGGCGCTCTCGCCGACGGCCTGGAGGTAGAGATCGAGGATCGCCTCCTCCTCGGCGCGCTCATTGGCGTCGCGCTTGCGGATGGCGATGACCTTCCTGAGCACCTTGACGTCGTAGCCGTTGCCCTTGGCCTCGGCGTAGACCTCCTTGATGTCGTCGGCGATGGTCTTCTTCTCTTCCTCGAGACGCTCGATGCGCTCCACGATGCTCTTGAGCTGGTCGCCCGCGATCGGATCGTCCATCTGAATGTCCTTCTCGGTGATGGGGAGATTTGGCCGGAGGGTTCGCACCGCGCGCCCCCCGGCGTCAAGCCGGCTGCGGCATGGGGCGGGTCGCTCTCAACAGCCGCGTGGCCGCGCACCGGCTTCGCGCGATCCCCGGCGTCATCGATAAGTATGATTATTGCCGCAAAACCCTGATGACGAGGGCCCGCCTCGCACTTAAAAGAATCGGCAACGACGCCGGGCTTGCGACTCACGGCGCGCGCGATCGGGGAGGAGACGAGGGGGCCTTGCAGCGAGCCGGCGATCAATTGGAGCGGATGCGCGCGACCGCGCGCGCGGTCTTCGACGCGGCGGTGGCGCGGGCGCACCCGTCCGGCTGCCTGCCGGCGCATTTGCCGCCCATGCCCGCGACGGGCCGGCTGATCCTGCTCGCGGCCGGCAAGGCGGCCGGCAGCATGACCGCGCTGGCCGAGGCGCATTATCTCGATGGCGGCGTTCCGCCGGAACGCCTGCTCGGCCATGCGGTCGCGCGACACGGCTACGAGACCACCACCCGCCATGTCCCGATGGTCGCTGCCGGCCATCCCGTCCCCGACCAGGGCAGCATCGACAGCGCCGCCCGCGCGCTGGAGCTGGCCTCATCCGCCACGGCCGACGACCTCGTGCTGGTGCTGCTTTCGGGCGGCGGCTCGGCGAACTGGGTCGCGCCGGCCGGCGCCCTGACGCTGGCCGAGAAGCAGGCGGTCAACAAGGCGCTGCTGCGCTCGGGCGCGCCGATCGGCGAGATGAACATCGTCCGCAAGCGCCTGTCGCGGATCAAGGGTGGGCGGCTGGCGCTGGCTGCCGCACCGGCGCGGCTTTTGACGCTCGCCATCTCCGACGTGCCGGCCGACGAGCCGACGGCGATCGCCTCGGGGCCGACGGTGCCCGACCCGACGACGATGGCGCAGGCGCGGGCGATCGTCGCGCGCTATCGCCTCGACCTGCCGGCGGCGGCGAAGGCGCTGCTCGAGGACGAGGCCAGCGAGACGCCCAAGCCCGGCCACCCCGCCTTCGCCCGCAGCGAATTCCGCATCATCGCCCGGCCAGCCGAGTCTATCGCCGCCGCCCATGCGGTGGCCGTCGCGGCCGGCTACGAGGTTCATGATCTCGGCGCCGATCTGGAGGGCGAGGCACGCGACGTCGCGGCGCGTCATGCCGAACTCGCGCTCTCGCTGAAGCGCGGGGGCCGGCGCGCCGCCATCCTGTCGGGCGGCGAACTGACGGTCACGCTGCGCGGGCAGGGCCGCGGCGGGCCGAACCAGGAATATGCGCTGGCGCTGGCGATTGCGCTCGGCGGGGAGCCCGGCATCGTTGCGCTGTCCGGCGATACCGACGGCACCGATGGCGGCGGCGGCGAGGCGAGCGACCCGGCCGGGGCGGTCATCGACGCCACGACGCTCGCGCGCGCCGTCGCGCTCGGCCTTGATCCCGCCCGATCCCTCGCCGAGAACGATTCCACCGGCTTCTTCGAGCCGCTGGGCGATCTGCTGCGGACCGGGCCGACCCTGACCAACGTCAATGACTGCCGCGTCATCCTGATCGAGCCCTGAGCGATGAACCGGAGCCCGACATCGATCCTGCGCCTCGGCCTGGTCGCCGGCGCCCTGCTCGCCGGCTCGGCGCCCGCGCTGGCGGATCTGCGCATGTGCAACACCACCGGCAGCCGCGTCGGCGTCGCGATCGGCTATCGCGATGCGCAGGGCTGGACCACGGAGGGCTGGTGGAACATCGCGCCGCGGGCCTGCGAGACCCTGCTGCGCGGGACGCTGGCGGCGCGGTTCTACTATGTCCATGCGGTCGACTACGACCGCGGCGGCGAGTGGACAGGTAAATCCGTCATGTGCACCCGCAACAAGGAATTCACCATTCGCGGCATAGAAGACTGTCTGGCGCGCGGCTATGAGCGCGCGGGCTTCTTCGAGGTCGACACCGGCGAACAGAAGAGCTGGACGATCCAGCTCACCGACACCACCGGCGGCGCGCCCGCCCGGCCCTGAGGAAACCATTCATGAAGCGCGAGCGCCGAATCAAGATCATCGCCACGCTGGGGCCGGCGTCGTCGACGCCGGAGATGTGCGCGAAGCTGTTCGAGGCGGGTGTCGACGTCTTCCGCATCAATATGAGCCACACCCAGCGCGAGACCTTGCCCGAGAAGGTCGCGATGCTGCGCGCGCTCGAGTCGCAGTTCCGCCGCCCGGTCGGCATCCTGGCCGATCTCCAGGGTCCGAAGCTGCGCGTCGGCGCCTTCGGTGGCGATGGCGGGGTGACGCTGGAGAACGGCGCCCGCTTCACCCTCGATTCCGACCCCGCTCCCGGCACGGTGAAGCGCGTTCATCTGCCCCATCCCGAGATCCTGACTGCGCTCGAGCCCGGGCACACGCTGATCCTCGACGACGGCAAGCTGCGTCTCGTCGTCGAGAAGGCGAGCGAGAAGCAGGCGGTGACGCGGGTCGTCGTCGGCGGGCGGCTGTCCTCGCGCAAGGGCGTCAGCCTGCCGGACACGACCATCGCCGTCTCGGCGATGACCGACAAGGACCGCTCCGACGCGGAAGCCGCGGCCGAGGCCGGCGTCGACTGGATCGCTTTGTCCTTCGTGCAGCGGCCCGAGGACATGGCCGATCTGCGCAAGATCGTGCGCGGGCGGGCGCTGGCGCTGGCCAAGATCGAGAAGCCCCAGGCGCTGCTGCGGCTGGAGGAGATCATCGACGCGTCGGATGCGATCATGGTCGCCCGTGGCGATCTCGGCGTCGAGATGCCGCTCGAGAAGGTGCCGGGCACGCAGAAGCGCATCACGCGGACCTGCCGGCGGATGGGCAAGCCCGTCGTCGTCGCGACGCAGATGCTGGAGAGCATGATCACCAGCCCGGTGCCGACGCGCGCCGAGGTCTCCGACGTCGCCACCGCCGTGTTCGAGGGCGCCGATGCGGTGATGCTCTCGGCCGAGAGCGCGGCGGGCCAGTTCCCGATCGAGGCGGTGTCGATGATGAACCGCATCGCCGAGGAGGTGGAGAGCGAATCGGTCTATCGCTCGATCCTCGAGGCGCAGCGCGCCGAGCCGGAGGCGACGGGCGCGGACGCCATCGCCAAGGCCTCGCACGAGATCGCCGACACGCTGAACCTCAAGGTCATCGCCGCCTGGACCTCCTCGGGCTCGACCGCGTTCCGCCTGGCGCGCGAGCGGCCGAACTCGACCGTGATCGCGCTGACCCCCAACCGCGCCACGGCGCGGCAGCTCACCCTGGTCTGGGGCGTGCACTCGGTGGTGACGAAGGACGCCAGCGACGTCGACGACATGGCCTCGCGCGCCTGCAAGTTCGCCGTGCGCGAGAAATTCGCCAAGCTGGGCGACCGCATCATCGTCGTCGCCGGCGTGCCGTTCGGGACGCCGGGCGCGACCAACATGGTGCGCATCGCCTTCGTGGCGAAGGAGCATGTCGAGAAGGCGTGAGCTGTCAGCCTGGCAGCACGAAGGAGCCGAGGAAGCAGAGCACGCCGCCGACGCCGAAATAGACCGCGAACCGGCGGTAGACCTGCTGCAGGGTGCGGCCGATCAGCTGCTGCGCGTAATCGGCTCGGGGCCGCTCCTCGTCTGACAGCAGGATCCAGAGTTCAGTGCGCTTATAGGGCTTGCTGGTCGAGGCATCGCCCTTGAGCAGGAGGAGCGCGGCCGTCGCCATCATCAGGACGGCGCCACTTTCCATTGCGACGCGCGGATAGCCCGCCAGCCCGACCATGAAGCAGATGATCGCGAGGCCGGCGAAGCCGCAGCCGCGAGAGACGGACAACAGTGCCAGTTCGCGCACGCGCGCCGGATCCATGCCTGGGCCCTTCCGTTTGGGAAAAGGCTAAAGCGGCCGGAGCCCGGCGAGAATCACAAAATCGTGTGAGTGCAGCGCGCGCTTCCGGCTCAGGCCGGGCGCGCCGTCATCTGAAGCAGGGTCGGGATCGTCAGCAGCAGGATGCCGCCGAGCCAGATCCACATCGAGGTCGCGGTGCTGGTCTCCAGACCCTTGCCGCGCTCGTAGATCGCGGCCGGGATGCCGCCGATGGCGAGCGTCAGGGCCGAGATGAAGAGCGAGGTGAAGTAGAAGATCAGCAGCGGCGACGAGATGAAGAAGCCCGGCGCAAACTGCTTCATCAGGATGAAGACGGGATCGAAATAGGCCGAGAAATGCATGCCGTTGAGCAGCGACATCCCGGCGATGCCGATGGTGAGGCCGTCCCGGCGGAGAATGTCCTCGCGATCATCGGTCATGGCTTGGGCACCCCCACGATCGACGGCAGCCAGCCCGCGGCGGCGAAGCCGACGAAGAGCAGCATGCGGATGAAGAGCAGCCAGACGAAGGCGAGCAGGACGACGATGCGCTCATGGACCGCCATCGGCGTGACGATCCGCACGGCCGCGATGGCGGGCTGGGTGATCTGCCGGAAGGTCTTCCAGATGACCTTCTCGCTGTCGGGCGGGAAAACGATCGACAGCAGGAAGCGGCCCAGCAGCGTGTACATCAGCGCTGCCAGCGCGAGATTGGGAGCCTGATAGAGCCAGAACAGGCCCTGGCTGTCGACATCGGCCATTCAGGATGCATCCTTGCTGTGTCGAGATCGGCTTTGCCTGTGCCCGACATTGGCAGGGCAGGCAAGCATGCGATTCGTGCGTTCACAAAAAAGGGGGCGGACCATGGTCCGCCCCCGAAGAGGAGAGGCTGCGGGCGCGGGCGCCCGCAGCCTCGGGCTCACTTCTCGATCATCACCGCCGCGCCGCGCGGCTGACGGATCTGGTCGATGAAGTCCTGCAGCTCCTTGTTCGGCGCCGTGGTGAACTTCGAGACGATGTACATCGTCAGGAAGCCGATCGGCATGCCGAACAGGCCGGCCGAGATGTTGGCGACGTTGAAGTAGCCGACCCGCGAGGCGAGCGGGTGGTTGATCGCCACCCAGCCCTGCTGGAAGATCTGCGGCTGCTCGGCCTTGAGCTTGGCGATGTCGACGAGCGCCGCCCCGGTGAGCGGGTGGACGTTCGAGTACATGCCGAGCACGTTCACGCCGAAGCCCGGGAAGTAGCGGGTCACGACGAGATAGGTCAGCGTCGCCAGGAAGCCGGCCCAGATGCCCGCCACGGCCGCGGTCGCGGTGGTCTTCTTCGACCAGATGCCCATGACCAGCGCCGGGAACAGCCCCGCTGCGGCCAGCGAGAAGGCCCAGGCCACCATCGCGACGATGTCGGCCGGGCGCTGCGCAGCGACCCAGGCGGCAATCAGCGCGACCAGGATGAGGATGACGCGGGCGATGATGAGTTTCCTCGCCACCGGCGCGTTCTTGTTGATCATCCTGGCATAGACGTCATGCGAGAGCGCGTTCGCGATCGCCAGCAGCAGGCCGTCGGCGGTCGAAAGCGCCGCCGCCAGGCCGCCGGCGGCGACGAGGCCGGAGACGACATAGGGCAGGCCCGCGATTTCCGGCGTCGCGATGACGATCGCGTCCGCCTGGATGGTGAAGTTGGCGAGCTGCAGGATGCCGGTATGGCCGGCGATCTTGCCGCAGGCAGCGGTGATGGTCGCCAGATCGACGGCGTTGGTGCCGCAGACCTGAATCAGGCCGATCTTGCCGTAGCTGTAGAGCCAGCCCGGCAGTTCGCCCAGCGGCTTGCCGATGACGTTGGTGAACACTTCGAGCTTCGCGAAGGCGGCATAGGCCGGTGCCGTGAAGTAGAGGATGAAGATGAACAGCAGCGTCCAGGCCACGGAGGAGCGCGCTTCACGCACGGACGGCGTGGTGAAGTAGCGCATCAGCACGTGGGGCAGCGAGGCCGTGCCGACCATCAGGCAGAGCACGAGGGCGAAGAAGTTCAGGGGGTCGTAGCGGGCGAAGGGCACGGAATGAGAGGCCGCCGCCGAGACACCGAGCGCCGCTTCCCGGACCTGGATCTCGGAGAGAACCGTGCCGTAGGTGAGCTGCGGGATCGGGATGCCGAACTTCTGGGTCGAGAGGATGATCACCGGGATCAGATAGGCGACGATCAGCACGATGTACTGCGCGACCTGCGTCCAGGTGACGGCGCGCATGCCGCCGAGCATGGAGCAGACGAGAATGCCGACGAGGCCGACGAAGACGGCAACTTCGAAGCTCATCCCGAGCAGGCGGGCGCCGATCAGGCCGGTGCCGACGATCTGCGCCACCACATAGGTGAAGGAGCAGCTCATCAGCACGACGATGCCGGCGATGCGCGCCGCATTGCCGCCGAAGCGGAAGGCGAGGAAGTCCGGCACCGTGTAGCAGCCGAACTTGCGCAGGTAGGGCGCAATCAGCGTCGCCACCAGCACGTAACCGCCGGTCCAGCCGAGGATGAAGGCGAGGCCGTCATAGCCGAGCAGGTAGAGCGTGCCGGCCATGCCGATGAAGGAGGCCGCCGACATCCAGTCCGCCGCCGTGGCCATGCCGTTGTAGAAGGACGGCACCTTGCGGCCGGCGACGTAGTATTCGTCGACCTGCATGGTGCGCGACATGATGCCGATCGCGGCATAGACGCCGATGGTGAAGGCGACGAAGAGATAGCCGAGAATGTGGTTGGGAACGCCAGCGCGTTCGAGAACGCCGATAAAGACGACGAAGGCGACGAAACCACCCGTATAGATGCCGTAGATCCGGCCTAGATTCGAGGTGAAGTCGCTCTTTTGAGCTCCTGCGGACATGGATCTGTTCCCCTCAATCGTCTTCGGCCATGCCGTACTTGCGGTCCACCTTGTCCTGGGCCTTGGCGAACCAGAAAAGCTGGGCAACGAATACGATCAGGGAGCCTTGGGCGGCCATGTAGAAGCCCATCGGGAAGCCGGCGATCTTCACGCCGTTGAGCACGGGCGAGAACATGTGGATGAAGAATGCGAAAAAGGCCCAGATCCCGAGCATGATGTAGGTCAGGCGCTGGGTCTCGGCCCAATGGGCCTTGACCTTGTCATCTGGTGGCATGGACGTTCCCCCGTTTGTGACGTGTCAATACGTCTCTGGCCCCGCGCCATGATGGGCGAAGGGCTGGCGTCGTTACGTCAAGTTTGAACTAAAGCGCAGGGTAAGGTGGCGGAATCCCCGACCCTCGGAAAGCGCGACAAAAGTCTTATACCTTTAGTCGCGCCGGGCGGCAGCGCCCGCAAGGCTCGCCAGATTTGAGCGGCGACCCGCCAGTTCATCGACCGCGGCGGCGACGATTTCGGGCGCGGCGTGATGCGGCATGTGGCCGACGCCGGGCAGCAGGACGAAGCGGCCCTGCGGCGCCTGCCGGGCGATCGTCGCCGAGTGGATGACCGGGGAGACGATGGTGTCGCTGTCGCCGGTGATGGCGATGACGGGCACCTTCATGCCGCGGTAGAGCGGCGCCTGGGCCGTGACGAAATCCAGCGTCGCGGCGATGTCCTGCGAGTTGGCGCGGAAGGTCTCGGGCCGCAGCAGCAGCTCGATCTGCGCGGCGGCGAGGTAGCCCGGCGTCACCGGCCGCGGCGCGAAGACACTCTCGGCACCGGAGTCCAGCAGGGTGCTCGCGGCCGGGACGCCGACGAGCCGGGTGAAGAGCGGGCCGACCAGGGGCCAGGTCGTGGGATGGTGATACCAGGAAATGCCGCCCGGCCAGGGATGGGTGACGGCACCGAGCAGGACCAGCCCATGCAGGCGGTCGGGACGCTCCAGCGCGATCCGGGTCGCCGAGGCGCCGCCGAGCGAGTGGGCGACGAGGACGAAGCGCTCGGGGACGACGGCATCGATGCCCCGCATCAGCGCCGCGGCCTGGCGCGCCGGATCGGCCATCGCATCGCCCTCGAGACGGTCGCTCCAGCCATGGCCCGGGCGGTCGAAGGCGATGATGCGATAGCGGGGGAGCTCGGGGCCGAGCGTCGCCAGCATGTCGGCATGGCTGGAGGAGGCGCCGTGGATCAGGACGACGGTGCCCCTCGCCTCGCCCTCCGCGCGGCGCTCGCGGTAGTGGAGCCGGCCCTGGTCGAAGGAGACGAAACTGCCCGCGGGCGGATGGCGCCGGGCGACCTGGGCGCCCAGCCATTCCGACCAGAGCCAAAGCCCCGCGACGGCGAGGGCGGCGAGAATGACGAGTGAGCGGGTCAGCATGATGCGGATACGCGGCGAGGCCGGGTCCGGATTTGCGGCCGGTTCAGGCGTCGCGGCCGTCGACCTCGATCTTGAGCGAATCGACGGCGTTCTTGACCGCCTCGAGCTGCGGGTAGATCTCCAGCGCCCGGCGATAGGCGACCATGGCGCGCTTGTCGTCGCCCTGCTGCCGCAGGATCGTGCCCAGTCCCATCATCGCGCCGTAATGGCGCGGCTCGCGTTTCAGCGTCTCGCCGATATCGAGCATCGAACGGATCGAATCGCCGGCGAGGAACAGCGCATTGGCACGCTGGTTCCAGCCCTCCGCCCAATCGGGATCGAGGCTGATCACGCGGTCGAGCAGCTCGATCGCGAGTTCGAGGCGCTTCTCCTTCATCGCGGTCTGGGCGCGCGTCATCAGCAGATCGGCCGTGGCCGAGCCGGAACGGGCCCAGCGGCGCTGGATCAGATTGGCGATGCCCTTGGCTTCTTCCGGCGACTGGGCCGCGGCGAGCCGCTCGAAGAGCCGCTCGAGCGTCGCGGCCGGCCCGCGCGAGGGGGCCGTCGCCGCAGCGGGATTGTCGTCCTTGTCCGCCGGTGCGACTGCGCCCGGGCGCTGGGGCGGCAGGGGCTGCGCCTGGGCGGCGGCGATCGAGGGGGCTGCCGCCAGAGCGGCCAAGACGGCGGCTGCCGTCAGCTTGCGCACGGTCATCATCGCTCCAGTCTAGCGGGGGACGGGCGCAGGTCAATTCACGGAGCGGCGACCGCAAACGCAAAAAGGCGGGTGCGCCCGGGGGCGCCCCGCCTGGTCGTCGTCCACCGGGCAACCGGGCGGGCGCAAGCCCGCCGCAGCATCAGCCCTGGCGCGCCTTGAAGCGCTTCTGGACCTTGTTGATGATGTAGACGCGGCCCTTGCGGCGCACGAGCTGGTTGTCGCGGTGACGGGCGCGCAGCGACTTCAGCGAATTGCGGATCTTCATAATCTCAACTCCATCGATCCGCTCTTTTGAAGGGGCGAACCGGTCAAAACGGAACCTGTCAAAACGAGATCAGCGACGTGGGCCGAACCGGGCCCTCATCGACCACGCGAATGGTACGACTGATGCGATGCCGGCTGTATACGGATTTCTGCGGAGATCGCAAGGCCGCAGGCTGCGTCGGCTTGAGGAAAAGCGCACAGCGGCGGCGACGGCGCAGGCCCGTCCGGCGCAGGGGTGGAACCCAAGGGCCGTGCGGCACGTTCCAGCCCCATCGCCACGCTGGGGAACCAACACCATGAAGATTTCGACCCTGGGCTTCGTCGCAGCCGCGACCGTCCTGCTCGCCGCCTGCGGCAACACCACCGAACAGCGCATCGGCGGCGCGGCCGCGGGAGCCGGGACGGGCGCCCTCGTCGCGGGCCCGGTCGGTGCCGTCGTGGGCGGGGCGGCCGGAGCCATCACCGCGCCGACCGTCGTGCGCGAGACGCGCCGCGCCACCCGCTGAGTCCAAGGGCCGGTGTCCTCAGGGATGCCAGCCGGTGTCCTCGACGGGGGCGTTCTGCCTGTCCTCTTCGCGGCGCGCCTCCTCGACATGGACGAAGAGCGCGCGCAAGGCGGCCTCGACGCCCTCGCCCGAGGCGGATGACAGCACGATCGGCATGCGCTTGGCGGCGCGCTTCAGCCGCGCCACCTGCTCCTTCAGCAATTCCGGCGAGAGCGCGTCGGCCTTCGACAGCGCCACGATCTCCGGCTTCTCGTCGAGCCCCTCGCCATAGAGGCTGAGCTCGTTGCGCACGGTCTTGTAGGCCTTGCCGGCGTGCTCGCTGGTGCCCTCGACGAGGTGGAGCAGCACGCGGCAGCGCTCGACATGGCCGAGGAAGCGGTCGCCGAGGCCATGGCCCTCATGGGCGCCCTCGATCAGGCCGGGGATGTCGGCCAGCACCATCTCGCGCCCGTCGACCCGCACGACGCCGAGCCCCGGATGCAGGGTGGTGAAGGGATAGTCGGCGATCTTGGGCTTGGCGGCGGTCACGGTCGCCAGGAAGGTCGACTTGCCGGCATTGGGCAGGCCGATCAGCCCGGCATCGGCGATCAGCTTCAGCCGCAGCCAGACCCAGCGTTCCTCGCCGATCAGGCCGGGATTGGCATGGCGCGGCGCCTGGTTGGTCGAGGTCTTGAAATAGGCGTTGCCGAAGCCGCCATTGCCGCCCTTGCACAGGACGAAGCGCTGGCCCGGCTCGGTCAGGTCGGCGATCAGCGTCTCGCCGTCCTCGTCGAAGACCTGGGTGCCCGGCGGGACCTTGAGCACCTTGGTCTCGCCATTGGCGCCATGGCGGTCGGCGCCCATGCCGTGGCCGCCGATCTTCGCCTTGAAATGCTGCTGGAAGCGGAAGTCGATCAGGGTGTTGAGGCCCTGCACGCATTCGATCACGATGTCGCCGCCGCGCCCGCCGTCACCCCCGTTGGGCCCGCCGAACTCGATGAATTTTTCGCGACGGAAGGAGACGCAGCCGGCGCCGCCGTCTCCCGCCTTCACATAGATCTTGGCCTGGTCGAGGAATTTCATGGGCTCTCAGTAGTGTTCGCGGGGGGAAAGGGCAATGCGGCGCGGGCGACAGCCTCACGCGGCCAGCCGCGGCGCCGCCATTTCCTCGCGCAGCGCATCGGCGAAGCGGCGCGCCGCCAGCCCCGGCTGCGGGCCCATGATCAGCCCGACCGAGAGCTCGAAGAGCGCCGGCAGCCCCTCCGCCGGGCCGAGCCGCCGCGCGGTGGCCGGCACGGCGCTCTCGGTGACGGCGGTCACGCAGAACCCCGCCTCGACCGCCGACAGCATGCCCGAGGTATGCGAACAGGAAAAGACGAGGCGATGGTCGGTCCCGGCCTCCGCCAGGGCCGCCAGCAGGCGCGGCCTGACCCGGCAGCCCTCCGAGAACAGCGCCAGCGGCAAGGGCTCCTGCAGTTCCGGCCGGTGCCCGCGGGCCGCGATCCAGACAACCGGCTCGCGCCTGACGACCTCGCCGACAGGGCGACGCGGGTCCTGCGTTACCACCGCGACGTCGAACTCGCCGGCCGCGACGGCGGGTTCGATCCGCTTCGACAGGTCGCAATGGAGTTCCAGCTCGACCTTGGGATGCTCGGCGGCGAAGCGCGCGATCAGCGGGCGCAGGAAGGCGTCGACATAGTCGTCGGGAATGCCGATCCGCAGCCGCCCCGAGGCGCTGGAGCCGCCGAGATCGTCGAGCGCCTCGCGCTGGATCGCCAGCAGGCGCCTGGCATGGGCGAGCAGACGCTCGCCGGCCGGCGTCGGGACCACGCCGCGGCGCGAGCGTTCGAGGAGCCGGTGGCCGAGCTGGTTCTCGAGATCCTGGATGCGGACCGAGATCGCCGACTGCGTGCGCCCGAGCCGCGCGCCGGCTGCGGTGAAGCCGCCGCTCTCGACCACCGCCACCAGCATGTCGAGCGCCGCCAGATCGAAATGCGTGGACATGGCGCCGCCTCCGTCGATCGGTTTTAAGAATGGTTAAATCAGAATAATCCGTTTTTTCGATGGATGGGAACGGGGTAAGCCGTCATTCATCGAACCGCTCGAACCTCGCGTCATCCCGGATGGAGCGAAGCGGAACTCCGGGATCCATCGTAGGGAGCAGCGCCCTCCGATGGATCCCGGATCTGCGCGGCTTCGCCGCTTGTCCGGGATGACGCGGAGGTTCGGGTGCAAATTCCCGAAAGCCCACCCATGTCCACCCCGGCGACCGTCATGCCTTCCCCGACCGCGCCTGCGCTCGCCATGTTCGTCGCGCTGCTCACGGGGGCGACCTGCATCGGCTTCTCGGGCGTGTTCGTGCGCTTCGCCGATGTCGGGCCCGCCGCAGCCGGATTCTGGCGGATGATCTTCGCCCTGCCGGTGCTGGCGCTGTGGATGGGGCTGGAGCGGCGCCGCCCCGACCGGCCCGCCGCGACCTCCGCTGCGCTGCTGCCGATCGTGCTCGCCGGTCTCGCCTTCGGCGTCGACGTCGTCCTCTACAACGCCGCGCTCGGCTTCACGACGATCGCCAACGCCTCGCTGCTCGGCAATCTCTCGCCGGTCGCTGTGGTACTGGGCGGCTGGCTTCTGTTCGCCGAGCGGCCGAGCCGGCGCATCCTCGGCGCGCTGGCGCTGGCGATCGGCGGCGCGCTGATGCTGGTCCTGCCGAAACTGGCTGGCTCGGCGGTCGCCATGCCCGGCAGTCTGTTCGGGGACAGCCTGGCGGTCGGCGCCGCCCTGTCCTACGCCGCCTACATCATGGCCGTCCGCCGCGCCCGGGACAGGGCCGAGGCCGGTCGCATCAGCCTGATCTCCAGCGCGATCTGCGCGGTCTTCTGCCTCGTCGCCGCACTGGCGCTGGGCGAGGCGATTCTGCCGTCGAGCCTGCAGGGCTGGCTCGCGGTGATCGCGCTCGGCCTCGTCTCCCATGCGCTGGGCCAGGGTCTGATCACGCTGTCGCTCGGCCAGTACGGCGCCAGCGCGGCCTCGCTGGTCATGGTGTGGCCGGCGCTGGTGTCGGTGCTCGCCGCCTGGGCGATCTTCGGCGAACAGCCTTCCCCGGCGCAGGCCTTCGGCGGCATCGCGATCCTCGCGGCCGTGCTGATGGTCCGCAAGGGCTGAGGGCCTGGAGGCGGCTAGACCGCTGCCGCCAGGACCTCGATCTCGACCTTGAAGGCCGGCAGGGTGAAGCCCGAGACGATCATCAGCGTCGAGGCCGGCGGGGGCGTGCCGACATGGGCGTCGCGCGACTCCATGTAGCCCTTCATGTGGGCGCGGTCGGTGACATAGGCGTTGAGGCGCACGATGTCGGCGAGTGTCATGCCGGCCTCGGCCAGGATCGCGGCGATATTGGAAAAGCAGAGATCGGCCTGTGCCCGGACGTCCTCGGGGATCGAGCCGTCCCGGGCCATGCCCAGTTGGCCCGAGCAGGCGACGAGCCGATGGCCGGCCGGCACGGCGATGCCATGGCTGTAGCGCGCGAAGGGCGGCGCGATCGCGGCCGGCAGCAGGGGCTGGAGCGCCGCGCCCGGCGCCGGGGAGGTTGGTGACGTCATCCGGTCTCTCCTGTGGCCGCGGGATCCGATCGGTTGACGAACGGGAACCGGAGCGCGCGCGGCGGGTTCGCAAACCAGATCGGCTGGGCTATGGACGCCCGGCACGATCATGCTCATGTCACGTTCACGGGAATGGTCTAGGATTCAACCGTTTCCTGCGACGCGTTCGCCTGCCCGCATTGCCCGATCGATCGGAACCGACGCCTCATGACCAAGAAGACCGCGACCATGGCCATGACCCTGAAGGCCGCCGGCCTGCTGCCGCTGCTGGCCCTGACCGCCTGCGCCGGCTCGCAGCGCTTCGTCGGCCCCGCGCCGCAGGCCTATGGCCAGCCCAGCCTGCCGCCGGCCCCGGCGATCAGCTCCGCGCCGGTCGTCTCCGAGCCGCTGCCGCCGCCCGGCGGTTATCCGGTCGCGTCCGCGCCTCCGGCCGGACAGCCCGGCGCGCTGCCGCCACCACAGGACCCCTATTACAACCCCGCCGCTCCGGGCATGCCGCAGCAGACGCCGGCCCCGGCCGCGCCGCAGCCCAGCGACGTGCCGACGCTGCGCGGCGGTGGCGGGCAGATCGCGACGCTCGGCGCCGGCAGCAATGCCGCCCGACCGGCCGTGACCTCGCGCGATGGCGTGATCGGCAACTGGACCGCCCGCGAGGCGACCGGCGGGTCCTGCCGGGTGCAGCTCTCGAGCGCGCCGGCGCTCGACCTCTACCGCGCCAGCGCCGCCGGCTGCTCCAACCGGGACCTGCAGAAGGTCACGGCCTGGGACTACCGCGACGGCGAGGTCTATCTCTACCAGCAGGGCGGCACGGTGGTGGCGCGGCTGCGCACCAGCGGCGGCGGCGCGATGGACGGCGCCGTCACCAAGTCGGGCGCCGCGCTCTCGCTCAGCCGCTGAGCGGTCAGGCGCCGGGCGAGCGGCCGAACAGGGCCGGCCGCCAGAGGCGCCGCTGCAGCGACAGCGCCATCGCGGCGAAGCCGCGGGCGGTGTCGAGCGCCTCGTCGAGGATGGTGAAGGGCGTCGGCCGGCCGGTGGCGATCACGCCCTCGACATCGGCATAGCCGCCGGCGAGATCGGCCTCGAACTTGCGGGCGAGACGGCGCATCGCCGCGTTCCCGGGCAGGCAGGTCATGTAGAGCGTGCGGATGCCGCGGTTGCGCGCGGCGGTGATCAGCCGGCCGAAGAGAACGCCGCCGATTCCGCGCCGACGCCAGTCGCGCTCGACGCTGAAGGCGGCCTCGCCGGTCTGGGCCATGATGTCCTCGAGCCCGCGCAGCTCGGCGGCGCCGCGCACCGCGCCGTCCTCGATATAGGCATAGACGAGCCCGCCGACACCGAAGGTGGTGACCGCGTAGTTCTCGAGAAAGTCGTCATTCACCGCGGTGCCGAAGCGTTCGCGGCGGGTCACCTCGTCGAGCCTCAACAGATGGGCCTTGAAGAGGTCGCGTTCCGCGGGCCAGAGCCGGCGGACTTCGCCATGGCCGGTCGTCGTGCCGGCCTTTCTGGAACGAGCCAATTGTCATCTCCTGTTGTCAGCGCTGAAGGCGCGGGACCGACCAGGAGGCGATTCTTCCCTAACTCGCTCCGGAAGATGCGCCCGCGCCGCCCGATTGCAAGAGGCGCGGGCTGTTGCAGTGCAGCAATTTTCGGCATGGTGAACGCGAAACCGCCGATATCGGCGTCTGCGACCGCTATTCCCGGTCGATCGGCCACTGCTTGAAGACGTCGAGTGCCTCACAGGCGCTGGCCTGCGCGTCGAGCGCCGGCCAGCGCTCGACGGGCGCGAATTCGGGCGTGACGAAGCGGCAGAAGCCCCAGGCGATCGCGGCGGCGATGTCGCTCGGCAGCAGGTCGGGGCCTGCGGTCAGCTCGCCTCGTCCCGCGGCGGCGTCAAGCAGGTCCAGCGCGGTGTGCAACTGCGCCACGATGCGCTCCTGCCAGGGCGCATGGCGCTGGCCCTCTGGCCTTTTGCGTTCGTATTCGATGGCGACCGCCTTGTCGGCCGCGACGATGCCGATGCCGGTCAGCGACAGGTCCCGCATCCGGACGCTCGCCTCGACCGGACGCAGCGAGCGGCCGGAGAGATCCTCGAAATGCTGGATGATCAGCAGCGATTCGCTGATCACCGTGCCGTCGTCGGTCACGAGGCTCGGCGCCTTGATCAGCGGGTTGATCGCCCGGAATTCGTCCATGTGCCGGAAGACCGAGACGGAGCGGTGCTCGAATTCCAGCCCCAGCAAGGTCCCTGTGACCGCAGCCCGGCGGACATAGGGGCTATCGAGCATTCCCACGAGCAGCATCGGCGGTCTCCATCGGATGAGGTTGCCACAGTGCTGGGACGGATGCCTGAAGCCACGCGAAATCGGGTGATGAGCCCGATCACGCCGGCTGATGATCCTCCTGCGCGTCCTCCGCTTCGGTATCGAAGCCGGGCTTGAACCCGAGCGTGACGCCGCGCTCGCGCGCCGCCGCCTGGCAGGGGTCCCAATAGGGCGCGCCGCCGAAACGCTCGACCAGCAGGTCGATCAGCACGCGGACCTTGCCCGGCACATAGGCTCCCGGCGGCCTCACGACGAAGAGGGCGTGTTCCTGCAGCGGGAACTCCCAGAGCAGCGGCTCGAGCGCGCCGTCGCGAATGGCGTCGCTGGCGATGAAGGTCGGCAACTGCACGATGCCGAGTCCCGCCTTGGCCCAGTCCAGCAGCGTCTCGCCGCTGTCGGAGCGCAGGCGACCGGCCGGGCGAACCGAGACGCGGCGCCGTCCGACCCGGAAGGTCCAGTCGGGATTGCTGGTGCCGGTGTAGAGCAGGCAGTCATGGCCGGCGAGATCGACCGGGGTCGCGGGCCGCCCCCGCGCCGCGAGATAGGCCGGGCTGGCGAGGATAACGCCATGGATCGGCGCGATCCTGCGGGCGATCAGGCTCGAATCCTTCAGTGTGCCGATGCGGATGGCGGCGTCGAAGCGCTCCCCGATCAGGTCGACATAGCGGTCGCTGGCCTCGACATCGAGCTCGAGGCCGGGATGGCGCGTCGCGAGTTCGCCGAGGACCGGCGCGACATGCCGGTTGCCGAAGGTGAGCGGCATCGACAGGCGCAGCCGCCCGACGACCCCGCCCGCCTGTTGGGCGACGGCGTCGCGGGCCTCGGCCAGATCCGCGAGGATGCGCTCGCCGCGCGCCTTGAATTCGAGGCCGGCCTCGGTGGCGGCGATGCCGCGCGTGGTCCGGCTGAGCAGGCGCGTGCCGAGTTCGGCCTCCAGCCGCGCGACGCGGCGGCTGATGATCGACTTGGACAGGCCGAGCCGATGCCCGGCCCGCCCGAAGCCGCCGCTCTCGACCACGGCGACGAAGCTGCGGATGTCGTCCAGCTCGGACATGACGCTGTTCCCGTGGGTGCAACAGTTTGGTGCTTCTCCCGCGCATACCGTTGCTGGACCTGCGCCGCTACATCCATCGCATCGAACCCGTTCCCGGTTTCAGGATCAAGCACCATGTCCCATCTTCTCGTCATCAACAGCAGCGCCGCCGGTGCGGCTTCGGTCTCGAAGCAGCTCATCGACGAGACGGTCGCCCGCCTGCGCACAGCCGATCCCGCGCTGGTCGTGGTGGAGCGCGATCTCGGCGCCAACCCCGTGCCGCATCTGACCACCGATTCCACCGCCGCGATCCGTGGCGCCGAGCCCGCCAACGACGCGCAGCGCACGGCGAAGGCCCTGTCGGATTCGCTCGTCGCCGAGCTGAAGGCGGCCGACACCCTGATCATCGGCGCGCCGATGTATAATTTCGGCATCCCTTCGACGCTGAAGTCCTGGTTCGACCATGTGCTGCGGGCCGGCGTGACCTTCAAATATGGCGAGAAGGGCCCGGTCGGGCTGCTCGAGGGCAAGCGCGCCATCGTCGTCGAGAGCCGCGGCGGGATCTACAGCTCCGGCCCGACCCAGGCGCTGGATTCGCAGGAGCCGCATCTGCGCACGATGCTGGGCTTCATCGGCATCAGCGACGTCACCTTCGTGCGCGCCGAGAAGCTGGGCTACGGCCCCGAGGCGCGCGAGCAGGCGATCAACGACGCCAAGGCGGAGCTCGCCCGCGTCGCCTGACGCGCCGGCAACTCGCCACGGAGCCAACGAAAAAGGGCTCTCCGGGAAACCGGGGAGCCCAAGTCGTATCGGGAGGTCTCGAACGGGGGAGGCGATTGTCAGCGGGTCCTGCCGGGGTTCCTGGCCCCGGAGAGCCGCTCAGTAGTAGCCGCAGACCCGGCGGTAGCCGACGACCTCGCCATAGCGGTTGATGCGCTCGACCATGTCGCACTGGCGAACCGGGGCGTAGCCGTAATAGCCGTGGGCATAGGACGGGCGGGTGGCGGCGGCGACGAGGGCGCCGGCGGCGAGCGCCCCGACGATGCCGGCTCCGACGGCGGCGCCGCGGCCATGGCCCCAGTAGCGTGGGCGGGCTTCGGCGGAGGTGGCGACGAGGGTGGTGGCGAGGGTCAGAGCGGCGAGGGTGCCGGCGGCGATCGTCTTGAAGCGGGTCATCGTCAGGGTCTCCCTGAGGCTTCGGGAGCGAACCATTCGCCCTCCATGACCCTTGGTCGCGGCCCGCGGCCGGGAGGTTCAAGCGTGTGTCGGTTTTTTTCGGACAGGCCGGGGGACGGCCCTCAGCCGGCGGTGACGCGGCGCCAGAAGCTCGACGAGAAGCCCGGATCGAGATGGGCCGCGAAGTCGCGCCAGTGCGGGAAGGAAGCCTCGAAGGTCGCCGGCGACATGCGGGCATCCTTGTAGGGGTTGACGCGGCCCCTGGCGGCAAGCGTCACCGCGTCCAGCTCCGCCAGCAGGCGCTCGGTGCGCGCACCGCGGTTCGGGAAGTCGAGCGTCAGCGTCGCCCCCGCGACGGGGAAGGACATCATTCCCGGCGAGGGCACGTCGCCGAAGAGCTTCAGCACGGTCAGGAAGGAGGCTTCGCCGGCGGCGAGCGTCCGGCGCAGCATCTCCTCCACGGCCTGCCGGGCGTGAGCCGTCGGAATCGCGCACTGGAACTGGCGCAAGCCCCCCGGACCATAGGCGCGGTTCCAGTCGGAGACGCGATCGAGCGGGTAGAAGAACGGGCGGTAGGCGATGCGGCGCGGCTCGGGCGAGCGCGGCTGGGCGGCGCGGTAGAGCGCATTGAAGGCCTGCAGCGTCAGCCGGTTGATCAGCGGGACGGGCGGCTTCAGCGGGAAGGGCAGAATGCGGCCGGGCTGCGCCGGAGGCTCGTCGCTGGCCGGGGCATGATTAGCCCGGAAGAAGACGCCGCGGCCGAAGCCGGCGCCACCGGCCAGCGCGTCGATCCAGGCGACGGTGTAGTCATGGCTGGCGTCCGAGCCGGCGGCGAGCGCGAAGAAGTCGTCGAGCCCGCCGAAATGGATGACTTCCTGCAGCATCTCGGCGGAGGCGACGGGCATCAGCTGCAGCGTCACCTGCGTGACGAGGCCGGTGAGGCCCATGCCGCCGATGGTGGCGGCGAAGAGCGCGCCATTCATGTCGGGCGCGCAGGTCAGGCGGCGCCCGTCGGAGCGGACGAGCTCGAAGGCGCGGACATGGCGGCCGAAGGTGCCGGCGCGGTGATGGTTCTTGCCGTGGACGTCATTGGCGAGCGCGCCGCCAATGGTGACGTAGCAGGTGCCGGGCGTCACGGGCGGGAACCAGCCGGCGGGCACCACGAGGTTCAGCAGATCGTCGAGCAGGACGCCGGCCTCGCAGGTGACGAGGCCGCTCTCGCGGTCGAAGGCCAGAACGCGGTCGAGGCGGCGTGCCAGGATCAGGCGCCCGCCGTCGTTCAGGCAGGAATCGCCATAGGAGCGGCCATTGCCATAGGCGAGCACGGGGCCAGCCTCGGGCGCCGGCGCGGCCAGCCAGAGGTCCGGCGCCAGCGTCGTCGTCGCGCGCGGCGTCAGGCCGCCCCAGGATGCGATGCGGGGCGCCGGTCCGGTCACGGAAGCAGAGTCGCGGCGACGAGAATCCCGACCACGGCCGCGCCAGTCACCTGGCTGCGCCAGTCGCGGATCATGAACACGAGCGGATCGTCCGGCATCTGTCCCCGCCGTGCCAGGAACCAGATCCGCGACATCTGGTAGAGAATGATCGGGCAGAGCAGCCAGATCAGCTCGGGATGGGCGTAGCGCTCCTTCACGGCGGCGCTGTCGACATAGAGCGCCATGATCAGCGCGCAGGTGCAGCCCGAGGCCATGCCGAGTTGCGAGAGCGCCTCGATGTCCTCGGCATGGTAGCCGCGCCCGGCCTTCTTCAGGCCCGACTGGTCCTGGGTGATGCGCAGCTCGGCATAGCGCTTCACCAGCGCCAGGCTGAGGAACAGGAACATCGAGAACGCCAGCAGCCAGGACGACAGCGGAATCGAACCCGCAGCGTTGCCGGCCAGGATGCGCAGGGTGTGGAGGGCCGCCAGGCCCAGCACATCGACCAGGAGCTTGCGCTTGAGCACGAAGAGATAGGCCAGCGCCAGCACGAGATAGGCGCCCAGCGCCATCAGAAACAGCCGCGGCTGCGGCAGCAGCCAGGCGAGCGCGAAGGCGGTCACCGTCAGCAGCGGGATCATCGCATAGGCCTGGCGCTCGGTGATCTCGCCGGCCGCGAGCGGGCGCTTGCATTTCGTCGGATGGCGGCGATCGGCCTCGACATCGACGATGTCGTTGAGCAGGTAGATTGCCGAGGCCAGCAGGCTGAAGGCGACGAAGGCCAAGGCGCCGTCACGCAGCGCGTCGAGGTCGAAAACGTCGTGGTTGAGCAGGATGGGGACGAACACCAGCCCGTTCTTGAGCCAGTGATGCGGTCGCATCGCCCTGATCATCGCCATCAAAGCCATGGGCCTGTCTCTCTCTCCCCCTACGCCGTTGCTGCGTCCGGGAGCCGTCAACAGGGCCGGGCGAGCATCGAGCGGCATGACGCCGCTCGATGCCTGCCTTCCTGGCCGATAAATCCTAAACCTCCGTGGATGAGAGGCGCGTCAGGCGGTCATTCGGCCGCGATGATTAATGCCACGCTGACGTCGTGGCGCGATTGCGCGCCTTGCCGGCAAGATAACGGCAGGGCCCGGTCGAAAGAGCCGTCCCGCGGGACGGCGACGGCTCTCGCAAGCGGCCCTGCGGGGCCGCTCAGACCTTGGCGGCGCTCGCGGCCGCGTCGATGTTGGCCACGAGTTCGGCATCGAGTCCGAGCTCGGCGGAGAGGCCCGCCAGGAAGTTCTTCTCCCCGGCCGTGTCCGGATTGATGGCGATGCGGGCCGCGGTGTAGATCTGCGCGGCAAGCTCGGGGCTTTCGGCCCCGGCCACCAGCGTCTCGATCGAGGCGGGGCTGGCCATCTCCTGCTCCAGCCATTCATTCGCCTCCTGGTCGAAGCCGGCCTCGCGCAGGCCGCCGAGGATGGTGGTGCGCTCTTCGGCATCGATGGCGCCGTCGGCGGCGGCGGCGGCGATCATCGCGCGGATGAAGAGCAGCGCGGTCGCCTCGGTCGCGGCTTCGGCCTCGAAGCCGGTGCCGCGCGGCGCGGGAAGCAGCTCGGGGCTGCTGCCGATATCGAGCATCGGCTTGCCGGACTGGTAGTTCTGGTAGGCCTTGTAGGCGAGGCCACCGATCAGGGCCATGCCGCCGAGCTTGGCCGCGGAGCCGACGACGGCGCGGCCGGTCGAGGAGCCGAAGACGAGCGCGCCGAGGCCGCCGAGCACGGCGGTCGCCATCGCGGGATTCTTGTCGAACATCGCCTTGGCCTGGGCCAGCACGTCCTGTGCGGAGCGCCCGCCGGTGACCTGACCCATGACGTCTCCGGCCTTCTGCTGGACGCCGGTCTGGCGCGCCGCGTCGCCGACGCCCTGCGAGGCCTGGGTCAGGATCTGGCCGGCCATGCCCGCGAGACCGCCGAGGCCGCCGCCCTGCTGAACCTTCGTCGCCAGTCCGCCGAGGATCTGGCCGAGCGAGCCGGTCTGGCCCTGCCCGCCGGGCTGGCCGGCCTGGGTGCCGGCACTGACGAGGGCATCGAGAAGCGACTTGGCGTTGAACATCGGGCGATCCTCCTGACTGCGCCGAAGGGTCGGGCGCCGACAGCCCATCTAGGAACGAAGGGCGCCGATCGCCAGAGACGGACGGAGGTGCCCGGTCGAAATACTGCCCTGCGGGAAGATCCGGCGACCGTCCTGACGGGGCCTTTCGCCTCAGGGCTGCAGCCGGCGCAGCAGCAATGGCGCGCCGACCGCCGGGTCCTTGCGCCAGACGCCCTCCTCAAAGACGAGATCGACGCCATGGCCCTTGCGCGCGACCAGGGTCAGCCGGCCGCCGGCATAGCGCCATGTCGTGGGGTCGAAGATGGTGATGCCGGTGTCCGGGCAGGGACGCTCGAGCCGGGCGCCGGCCGCCTCGCCCTCCAGAGACGGCGCGTCCAGGCGCAGGCGGCAGGCTTCGCGGCCCTGCTGCCGCATCAGGACATAGAGCCCCGGCAGGGTTGCAGCCGCCGGCGCGCGGCGGGGGTCGACCTGGGTCGGGCGCTGGGCGGCGGTGGCGGCGGCCTCGGCCGGGCCGACCGGGGGCCGTGTCGCCGCGCGGGCGAAGCCGGTGGCATCGAGCCCGTAGTCCTTGCCGTCGGAGCCCCGACCCTGACGGCGCTGCCCGCTGGCGGGGCCGAACTGGATGACGGGCTTGCCGCCGGCATCGCTCAGCGCGATCCCGCCATCGGGCGTCGACGACCAGGCGATGACGCTGTCGAGGATCGGCAGGGCGCGCCGGCAGGTCGCGGGGAAGCGGATCTGGCGGCCCTGGGGCGCTAGTTCTGCGCCGAAGGTGACCGTGCATTGGCGGGAGGCGCCGACCTGCTCGAGCGTCCAGGCGCCCAGCAGCCGCGCGACGGCCGGCGGCGCCCGGTCGGCCCCGCGTGGGGGCGGGGCCGTCTGCGCCGCGACGGCGAGGCTCCAGAGAGCCAGGCCGCCCGCGGCCAGCGCGCGTCGCAGCGCGCCGGCCATCGCCCTCAGGCCTTCGTCCAGGGCGTCTCGGCGACGGGCGTCAGCGGGCCCTTGCCGTCGAACCAGGAGAAGAGGTTGTCGACGAGGAGCTGGCCCATCTGCTCGCGGGTGTGGACCGAGGCCGAGCCGACATGGGGGAGGAGCACGACATGGTCGATGGCGATCAGCTCGGCGGGAACGCGGGGCTCGTCCTCGAAGACGTCGAGCCCGGCCGAGAGGATGGTCTTGCTGCGCAGGGCCTCGATCAGCGCCTGCTCGTCGACCACCGTGCCGCGGCCGACATTGACCACGATGCCGTCGGGACCGAGCGCCTTCAGCACCTCGGCGTTGATGATGTGGTGGGTCGAGGCGCCGCCGGGCGCGACCGAGATCAGCGTGTCGACGTCCTGGGCCATCTCGACCAGCGAGGGATAGTAGCGATAGGCGACGTCGGCCTGGCGCGAGCGGCCGTGATAGACGATCGGCAGGCCGAAGGCCTCGATGCGCTGCGCCACCGCCTTGCCGATGCGCCCCAAGCCGACGATGCCGACCTTGCGCTTGCGCAGCGAGGTCGTCAGCGGATAGGGCGCCTTCAGCCACTTGCCCTCGCGCAGATAGCGGTCGACCTGCGGCAGCTGGCGGACGGTGGCGATCAGCAGGCCGATGGCGAGATCGGCGACCTCGTCGGTGAGGACGTCGGGCGTATTGGAGACCACGAGCCCGCGGCGGCCGGCCTCGGCGGCGTCGACATTGTCGTAGCCGACGCCGAAATTGGCGATCATCTCGACCTTCGGCAGGGCGTCGAACAGAGCCCCGTCAATGCGGACATGGCCGCCGCCGGCGATGCCGCGGACCCGGCCCGAGATCTCGCGCAGGAAGGCCGCCTTGTCCTCCGCCTTCCACAGTTCGTGCACGGTGAAACGGGCCTTCAGCTGGTCCGCCGCATAGGCCATCAGCGGGCCCGTCATCAGGATCTCGGTGGCGTTGGGCCGTGTCATGGGTGCGTTTCCGTCAGGCTTCTGGGTGGAGGGCGGCGCTTGATCAGGCCGAGGTGAATCGATTAAATGCAGCCATTGCCGGCGCTTGGGAAGCCTTCGGCACGGTGTGATCGGCCAGCGTGCATCCCACCATAGCGCGGGGCGCTGCGGAAGCGCCGCCGGTGCATATATAATATGACTTAATCACGCTGTTTTCTGGATGGCCGTCGTCGAAAGCGGGGTCAGCATCGCCAGCGTCGTGTTCAGGCTGTCGATCACCAGGGCCTTCATGCGGACGGCCGCGAGGTCTCCGTCGCGCTGGACGATGGCGTCCAGGACGCGCTCGTGATCGACCAGTGAGGCGATGAAGAAGTCGCGGTCATGGATCGATTTGAGCAGCAGGGACCATTGCACCGTCGCCGCCACCGCACTCGCCAGACACATCAGGGTGGCGTTGTGGGATGCGGCGAAGACCGCTTCGTGGAAGGCGAGGTCGGCCCGGATGGTGACGTCGTCATAGGGCTCGTTGTCCGCCATGCCGCGAAAGGCGGCCTCGATGCGGGCGATGTCGGCGGGTGTGCGCCGCTGCGCCGCCAGCTGGGCCGCCGCCGGCTCGGCGAAACGGCGCAACTCGAAGAGATCGCGAATGAATTTCTCGTTCGGGTCGGCCTCGAAATGCCAGGCGAGGACGTCGGGATCGAGCAGATTCCAGCTGTCACGCGGCGCGGCGCGGGTGCCGCTCTTCGGCCGCGCCTCGACCAGGCCCTTGGCGGTCAGCACCTTGACCGCCTCGCGATAGGCGGTGCGCGAGACCGAGATGTCGCCCCTCAGATCGTCCTCGTCCGGCAGCACCTCGCCGGCCTTGACGGCTCCGGTGATGATGGCGACCGCGAGCCTCTGGGCGACCTGGCCGAACAGGCGGTCGGGATTGAGCGTCGTGGGCCGCGAATAGTCGCGCATCCGCATCGTCTGGCGCCTCCTCCTCGCGGCTGAGACGGGTTGCCGGCCCGTCGCCGCCCCGGCGCTTGACACGCCTGTGGGTATTGTATGACTTTATCGCAGATGAAGGCCGGTGCAAGGGACCGCCGTTCTCCGGAACGCGACGGTTCTTAGCCGACGGCAACCTTCATCGATCGGTCGCAACAGGCCGATAGACGATGCGGCCCGGACCCCGCCCCCCATGGCGGATCACCGGGCCCACTGGGAAACGACGTGAGGAGACAGGCCCGATGGCCTCAGTGCAGATTGCCGACGTGCGCAAGGCGTACGGCTCGACCCAGGTGATTCACGGCGTCGATATCGACATCGAGGACGGCGAGTTCGTGATTCTCGTCGGCCCGTCCGGCTGCGGCAAGTCCACGCTGCTGCGGATGATCGCCGGGCTCGAGAACATCTCGGGCGGCGAAATCCGGATCGGCCCGCGCGTCGTCAACGACGTGCCGCCGAAAGAGCGCGACATCGCGATGGTATTCCAGAACTACGCGCTCTACCCGCACATGACGGTCGCCGACAACATGGCGTTCTCGATGAAGCTGCGGAAGGCTCCCAAGGAGGAGATCGCCGATCGCGTCGGCAAGGCGGCGGCCATCCTCGGCCTCGAGAAGCTGCTCGACCGCTATCCGCGCCAGCTCTCGGGCGGCCAGCGCCAGCGCGTCGCGATGGGCCGCGCCATCGTGCGCGACCCGCAGGTGTTCCTGTTCGACGAGCCGCTCTCCAATCTCGACGCCAAGCTGCGTGTGCAGATGCGCACCGAGATCAAGGAGCTGCACCAGCGCCTGAAGACCACCACGGTCTATGTCACGCACGACCAGATCGAGGCCATGACCATGGCCGACAAGATCGTGGTGATGCATGACGGCATCGTCGAGCAGATGGGCGCGCCGCTCGACCTCTACGACCGCCCGGCCAACCTCTTCGTCGCCGCCTTCATCGGCTCGCCGTCGATGAACCTGCTGAAAGGCACGATCACGGCCGCCGGCTTCGAGACCGATGGCGGGGTCGTCTGGCCGATCGGGACGCATCCGGCCGATTCCAACGGCAAGGCCGCCGTGCTGGGCATCCGTCCCGAACACATCCAGCTCGACGAGAACGGTCTCAAGGCCGAGGTCGTCGTGGTCGAGCCGATGGGCTCCGAGACGCAGGTCGTCGTCCGCTGCGGCGGGCAGAGCCTGACCTGCGTGTTCCGCGAGCGCATCAGCGCCAAGCCGGGGGAATTCATCGGGATCACGCCCGATACGAATGTGACGCATCTGTTCGACGCCGGCACGGGCAAGCGCCTGGCGCCGTGACCTGAATCATCCGCGCGTATCGGGGGAGCAACCCCGAGCGCGCGATGAACCACGAGGCAAGCGGGGCGCTTCAGACCCCGGGCCGAAAAACCAGTCCATGGGAGGACGCTGATGACCACACCGACACGACGTTCCGCATTGAAGGGCCTCGCCGGCGTGGCGGGCGCCGGCGCTCTCGTCGGCTCCGGCATGACCGAATGGGCCAAGGCCTGGGCGCAGGCCTCGCCGTTCAAGCCCGAGGCGGGCGCGACCCTCAACCTGATGCGCTGGCGCCGCTTCGTCGTCGCCGAGGACGAAGCCTTCAACAAAATCGTCGCCGCCTTCACTGCGGCCACGGGCGTGCGCGTCACGGTGACGTCGGAATCCTTCGACGACATGCAGCCGAAGGCCTCCGTCGCCGCCAACACCGGCACGGGCCCGGACCTGTTCTGGTCGCTGTATTCGACGCCCCATCTGTTCCCGAACCGCTGCGTCGACGTCAGCGACGTCGCCGATTATCTCGGCAAGAAGTATGGCGGCTGGGTTCCGGTGGCCGAGGCCTATGGCAAGCTCGGCAACAAGTGGATCGCGATCCCCGCCGCGATCAACGGCGGCTACATCAACTACCGCATCTCGCAGATCAAGGCGGCCGGCTTCAATGAAGTGCCGCAGACCACGGCCGGGTTCCTGGAGCTCTGCAAGGCGCTGAAGGCCAAGAACACCCCGGCCGGCTTCCCGCTCGGCCGCGCCTCTGGCGACGGCAACTCCTACGCCTACTGGCTGCTGTGGTCCCACAACGCCGCGCAGGTCGACGAGAACAGCAAGGTGATCATCCGCTCGCCCGAGACGGAAGCGGCGCTGAACTATTCCAAGGCGCTGTACGACACCTTCATCCAGGGCACGGCGGCCTGGAACGACGCCTCCAACAACCGTCTGTTCCTGTCGGGCGAACTCGGACTGACCGCCAACGGCATCTCGATCTATGCCGCGGCGAACGCTTCGAACGACCCGAAGCAGAAGGAAATCGCGGCGGATATGGACCATGCCTACTGGCCGATCGGCCCGGCGGGCAAGCCGACCGAGATCCAGCTCTGCTTCCCGATGATGGCGATGACCTACACGAAGTTCCCGAACGCCTGCAAAGCGTTCATGGCCTACATGCTGGAAGCCGAGCAGTTCAATCCGTGGCTGGAGGCGGCCGCCGGCTACCTCACGCATACGCTGAACGCCTTCGACAACAACCCGGTCTGGACCAAGGACCCGAAGAACAAGGTGTTCCGCGACGCCTCCAAGCGCAGCCTCGTCGCGGGTCATCGCGGCAAGCTCGACGAGAAGGCGGCGACGGCGATGGCGGACTTCATCGTCGTCGACATGTTCGCCAGCTTCTGCACCGGCCGCGAGACGGCTGCGGGTGCCATGCAGCTCGCCGAACGGCAGTTGCAGCGCATCTACCGCTGACCGAACCCTTTCCGGCCGGCGGTGACGCCGGCCGGAGCGCCTGACCGGCGCCGAGGGAGGGCCTTTCATCCATGTCTACGGGTCTTCTTCCCGGCGCCGTTCGCGCCGCCGGGGAGACGATCCCCCTTTTATCGAGGAAGCGCTCGCGATGGCTTCAGGCTCGTTCGCCGCACCGCCGGAGACCACCGCCTGGACAAGGCTGATGGTCAACCGGAACTGGCTGGGCTTCTGGTTCATGGTTCCGACCATGATCTTCCTGGTGTTCTTCCTGGCCTGGCCGCTGATCCTGGGCATGTGGATGAGCATGACCGACATGCGCATCGGCCGCGGCGGCGTGTTCATCGGGCTGGAGAACTACCAGTACCTGCTCGACGACAGCGATTTCCTGAACGCGACCGCGTTCACGCTCGCCTATACGGCGGTCGCCTCGGTGGTGAAGTTCGCGGTCGGGCTCTATCTCGCCATCCTCCTGAACAACCACATGCCGTTCAAGGCGTTCATCCGCGCCATCGTGCTGATCCCCTTCATCGTGCCGACGGTGCTGTCGGCGGTGGCGTTCTGGTGGATCTTCGACACGCAGTTCTCGATCTTCACCTGGCTGCTGCAGAAGGCCGGCTTCCTGGCCAAGGGCCAATACATCAACTGGCTCGGCGATCCGTTCCTGGCGCAGTGCAGCGTGATCTTCGCCAATATCTGGCGCGGCATCCCCTTCATCGCCATCACGCTGCTGGCCGGGCTGCAGACCGTCTCGCCCTCGCTCTACGAGGCCGCGACGCTCGACGGCGCCTCGGGCTGGCAGCGCTTCCGCTTCGTGACCTATCCGCTGCTGACGCCGATCATCGCCGTGGTGATGACGTTCTCGGTTCTGTTCACCTTCACCGATTTCCAGCTGATCTGGGCCATGACCCGCGGCGGTCCGGTCAACGCCACGCAGCTGATGGCGACGCTGTCCTATCAGCGCGGCATCCTGGGCGGGCGCTTGGGCGAGGGCGCGGCGATCGCCACCGCCATGGTGCCCTTCCTCCTGGCCGCGATCATGGTCAGCTGGTTCGGCCTTCAGCGCCGCAAGTGGCAGCAGGGAGAGAGCAATGACTGACGCCGCCCTGAAATCCACCACCGCCCCGGGCACGCTGTCCGACCATCGCGAGGGCATGGCCTATCTGGAGACGCTGCCGCGCAAGCTGGTGGTCGTCTACATGCCGCTGGCCATCATCCTCGTGGTGCTGCTGTTCCCGTTCTACTGGATGGTGATCACCTCGATCAAACCGGATGCGCAGCTGCTCGACCTCGACAACAGCAACCCGCTCTGGGTCAGCCAGCCGACCTTCCAGCACATCTACAAGCTGCTGTTCGAGAGCGCCTATCCGCGCTGGCTGATGACGACGATGATGGTCGCCACGGCGGCGACCTTCCTCTCGATCTTCGCCAGCGTGCTGTCGGCCTATGCCATCACCCGCATCCGCTACAAGGGCGCGGCGACGGTGGGCGGGCTGATCTTCCTGGCCTATCTCGTGCCGCCGTCGATCCTGTTCATCCCGCTCTCGGCCGTGATCCACGCCTACGGCCTGTTCGACACGCCGTTCGCGCTGATCCTGACCTATCCGACCATCCTGATCCCGTTCTGCACCTGGCTGCTGATGGGCTATTTCAAGACCATTCCCTACGAGCTCGAGGAATGCGCCCTGATGGACGGGGCGAGCCGCTGGCAGATCCTGGTCAAGATCGTGCTGCCGCTGGCGATCCCCGGCCTGATCTCGGCCTTCATCTTCGCCTTCACGCTGTGCTGGAACGAGTTCATCTACGCGCTGACCTTCATCTCCTCGGACCACAACAAGACGGTGCCGGTGGCGATCATCTCCAACTTCGTCGATGGCGACATCTTCCGCTGGGGCTCGCTGATGGCGGGCGCCCTGATCGGCTCGCTGCCGCTGGTGATCCTCTACGCCTTCTTCGTCGAGCACTATGTGAGCGCGATGACCGGAGCCGTGAAGGAGTGAGGTCCTGCGGCGCAGGCGGGCTGTCGGAGCCCCCTGCGCCGTCATGCCTAGCGCGGCGGTGGGTCAGCCCGGATCGGGGCTCGCGCCGCGGGCGGCGATCGTCCAGTCTCGCGGCCCGATCCCCGGCCGGCGCCTGACGTCGCCGGGGGGACGTCAACAGAGGACCTGACCAGAAGATGCCGACCTCCATCGCCTTCATCGGGCTCGGCGCCATGGGTGCGCCGATGGCCGAGAACCTCGTCAAGCGCCAGTTCCGCGTCACCGGCTTCGATATGCGCGCCAGTGCGCGCGAGGTGCTGGTCGCCGCCGGCGGCCATGCGGCGGAGAGCGCCGCGGCCGCGGCCGCGGGGGCCGAGGCGATGGTCCTGATGGTCGTCAACGCGGCGCAGGCGCGCGCCGTGCTGTTCGAGGCCGGGGCGCTCGCGGCGCTGGCGCCGGGCGCGGTGGTCATCCTGATGGCGACCTGCCCTCCGGGCGAGGTCGAGGCGATCGCGGCCGAGGTCGTCAAGAGCGGCCGACGCTTCGTCGACGCCCCGGTGTCGGGCGGCGTCGTCGGCGCGCGCGCCGCGACGCTCTCGATCATGGTCGGGGCGCCCGACGAGACCCTGGCGCTGGCGCGGCCGATGCTCGAGGCGCTGGGCGACAAGGTCTTCCATGTCGGCCAGAAGCCGGGGCAGGGGGCGACGGTCAAGACGGTCAACCAGCTGCTCTGCGGCGTCCATATCGCGGTCGCAGCGGAGGCGCTTTCGCTTGCGGAGAAGGCGGGGATCGACGGCCGGCTCCTGTTCGAGATCATGGGCGGCTCGGCCGCCTCCTCCTGGATGCTCAGGGATCGCGGGCCGCGCATGCACGAGGCCGAGCCGGCGGTGACCAGCGCCGTCGACATCTTCGTCAAGGACCTGTCGATCGTTCTCGATGCCGGCCGGGCGGCGCGCACCGCGCTGCCGCTGGCGGCCGCAGCGCATCAGATGTTCCTGGCGACATCGGGGCTGGGCCATGGCGGCCGTGACGATTCGCAGGTGGTGCGGGCCTATCGCGCGCTCAACGCCAAGCCCGCCAACGATGCATGAGCCACGCGCCCTGGGCTCAGGCGCGGGCCGGGGCGGTCGTGCCGCGGACGACGAGAGCGGGTGTCAGCAGCAGCCGGCGCGGCGGCGCGGCGGGATCGGCGATGCGGCTGATCAGGAATTCGGCCGAGGTGCGGCCCATCTCGTCCTGGAAATTGCGGATGGTCGTCAGGGCCGGGTACCACTGCGCCGCCTCCTGAACGTCGTCGCAGCCGATGATCGAGAAGTCGGGCCCGGCCTCGCGGCCGCGATGGCGCAGCCCGAGCATGGCTCCGAAGGCGGCGAGATCGTTCATGCAGACCGCCGCCGTCGGCGGGTCGGGCGCATCGAGAACCGCCTGGATGCCCTTGGAGCCGTTCTCGCGCGTGCCGTGCCCGGGATAGACCAGCGTCGGGTCGACCGGGATGCCGTTGCGCGCCAGAACCTCGCAGTAGCCGCCGTAGCGGTTGGCGCCCGTCGAGATCTTCTGGTTCTGGCAGATGAAGGCGATGCGCCGGTGGCCGAGGCCGATCAGATGCTCCATCGCCAGGATGGTGCCGTGGCGGTCGTCGGAGCCGACGAAGTCGAGATCGGGCGTGATCTCGCGCGAGAGCTGGACGATCGGAACGCCGGCCGCGATCAGATGGGCGAAGGTCTCCGGCGTCGAGCCGCCGGCGGCACAGAGGATCATCCCGTCCGGGCGATACTCCTTGAGCGTGTTGAGGACACGGTCCTGCCGCTCGAGATCCTCGCCATAGGTGCCGAGCAGGATCGAGCGGCCATGGGCCGTGGTGGTTTCCTCGATCGCGGCCAAAAGCTCGGCGAAATAGGGATTGGTGATGTCGTGGAAGCCGACGCCGAGGATGTTGGTGCGGTCGGTCCGCAGCGACGCGGCGCTGCGGTTGTAGCTGTAGCCCAGTTCGCGGGCCGTCTGCTGGACGCGGACCCTGGTCGACTCCGCCACCAGCGGCGAGCCGCGCAGGGCCAGCGACACGGTCGCGGTCGAGACCGCGAGCCGATCGGCGATGATCTGAAGCGTGACGCGACCGCGCGCGACCGAGAGCGCAGCCGCTGGCTTGACGGGGGAACCGGCACTGACGGGGCCGCTGCTGGTCATGACGCTCTTCTCCGGCGTCGGATACGCGACCCTGCGACCGGTTCTTGGTCGGGCGTTCCATCACGTCGATCCGTCATTCTCATATAAACAGGAGAAATTGAAGATGACCGCAACCAAAGAATCAGTGGGCTTCATCGGCGTCGGGCTGATGGGGCAGGGCATGGCCCAGAGCCTGCTCAACAAGGGCTTCCCCTTGACCGTGATGGGGCATCGCAACCGCAAGCCGGTCGAGACCCTCGTCGCCGGCGGCGCGAAGGAGGCCAAGACGCCCCGGGAGCTCGCGCAGAACGCCACCATCATCTTCCTGTGCGTGACCGGTTCGGCCCAGGTCGAGGCCGTGGTGAACGGGCCCGACGGCATCGCGGCGGGCGCCAAGCCCGGCACGGTGATCGTCGACTGCTCGACCTCGGACCCGACGGTGACGGTGCGGATCGCCGGAGAGCTGGAGGCCAAGGGCCTGCATCTGGCCGATGCGCCGCTCGGCGGAACGCCGGCCCAGGCCGCGCTCGGCCAGCTCTCGGCGATGGTCGGGACGACGCCGGAGGTCTTCGCGCGGATCAAGCCGGCGATCGAGGCCTGGGCGCAGAAGGTCGTGCATCTCGGCCCCGTCGGCGACGGCCACAAGATGAAGCTCCTGAACAACTTCCTCTCGATGGGCTATGCGGCGATCTATGCCGAGGCGCTGACGCTGGCCTCGAAGATCGGCATCACCCCGCAGACCTTCGACAGCGTGCTGCGCGGCAGCCGGATGGATTGCGGCTTCTACCAGACCTTCATGCAGTATGTGCTCGAGCGCGACCGCAACGCCCACAAGTTCACGCTCGTCAACGCGCTGAAGGACGTGCGCTATCTCGAAAGCGTGGCGAACGCCGCCGGTGTCCCCAATCCGATCGGCAACGCCGTGAAGAACAGCTTCGCCACCGCGGTCGCCGCCGGAAAGGGCGACGATTATGTGCCGATGCTGTCGGACTTCGTCGCCGGGCAGAACGGCATTTCCCTCGCCGGCAAAGGCTGAGCGCCGCCGGTGCCCGTCACGAGGGCGGCGTCGCTCCGGCTTCGGCCAGCCGGGCGGCGAGCCGCTCGGAGAGGCCGATGCTCGCGATCGGGGCCGGCGCCGAAAGGTCGCCGGTCTCGGGTTTGGGCGGTGGGTCCCGCAGGGCTGCCAGGACGGCGGCCAGACCGGCCTCGACCGAGCAGATGACGGGCAGGTCGAGATGGGGCCTGATGCGCGCCGCGAGGCCGGCCAGCCCCGCGCCGCCGAGAATGACGGCGCCGGCGCCGTCGCGTGCCGCCGCGTCTCGGCAGGCCTGCGTCAGCAGGGCGATGGCGCCGTCGGGGTCGCGCGCGATCTCGGCGCCGGTCGGGGCGACGGTCTCGATCCCGGCGAGCCGGTCTCCCAGCCCGAGCGTGCCGACGAATTCCCGCAGCATCGGCCCCCAGCGCTGCCCGCCGGTGACGATGGCGAAGCGCTCGGCGCGTTTGGCCGCGGCGATGCAGCTCGCCTCGGCCATGCCGATCACCGGCACGGCGGCGAGCTCCTTCAGGGCGAGCAGCCCGGGGTCCCCGAAACAGGCGAGATAGACCGCATCGCAATCGCCGCCATGTTCGGCGAGGGCGTCGAGGGCGGCGTGCCCGGCAATCGCGGCGGCGCTGCGGCTGGCGATGTAGCGCGCGCCGAAGCGCCCCGTGACGGGCTTCAGCGTGACGCCCGGCGGCAGCATCGGCGCCAGCACCCGCGCCATCAGCGCCGTCACCTCGGCCGTCGTGTTCGGATTGATCAGCAGGATGCGCACGGGAAGACATCGTCCGTTGAGGGCTGCGTCACTCTCCGCGATCGGGCTGTGCCGGGCAATCCCGCGGGCCCGATGCCGCATCGGTGATGTTGCGTTGCAACATAAGCAGCTATGATCGCGTTGAGGATCGAAGGCCGCCGTCATCTCGTCGCGGCCGGCGCAGGAGCGCTTCATGCCCCGACTGTCGGATACCATCGCCCGCCTCGCCGCCGCCCGCGGTCCGGGACAGGACGCCGCCGTCGCGTCCCGCCTGACCGAATGGGCCGGCTTCGGCTCCAATCCCGGCGCCCTGCGGGCCCACCGCTATCGTCCCGAGGGGCTCGCGCCCGGCGCGCCGCTCGTGGTGGTGCTGCATGGCTGCACCCAGAGCGCGGCGGCCTACGACCTCGGCTCGGGATGGTCCCGCCTTGCCGACCGGCACGGCTTCGCCCTGCTGTTTCCGGAGCAGCAGCGCGCCAACAACGCCAATCTCTGCTTCAACTGGTTCGCGCCCGGCGACATCGCCCGCGAGGCGGGCGAGGCGCTCTCGATCGCCCAGATGATCGAGGGGACGATCACCGGGTACGGGCTCGACCGCCGCCGCGTCTTCGTCACCGGCCTGTCCGCCGGCGGGGCGATGGCGGCCGCGATGCTCGCGACCTATCCGGAGCTCTTTGCCGGCGGGGCGGTCATCGCCGGCCTGCCCTATGGCAGCGCCTCGGGCGTTCCCGAGGCCTTGGAGCGCATGCGCGGACATGGCCTGCCGGGCGAGGCCGAGCTGCTGCGCGCGGTGCGTGCGGCTTCGCGCCATAGCGGGCCCTGGCCGACGCTGTCGGTCTGGCACGGGTCGCGCGACCACACGGTCGCGCCGGCCAATGGCGAGGCCGTGCTGGCGCAGTGGCGGCAGCTCCACGGCCTCTCCGAGAGCCCGTCGCAGACCCTGTCGCTCGGCCCCCACCAGCGCCGCGTCTGGCGCGATGGCACCGGCACGGCGCGGATCGAGGCCTTCACGGTGGCCGGCCTCGGGCATGGCACGCCGATCGATGGCGGCGACGGGATCGGCGTGCCGGGGCCGCACATGTTGCAGGCCGGCATTTCCTCGACGCGGCACATCGCGGCCTTCTGGCATCTCACGGATGCCGTCGCGGCGGCTGCCACGGCTCCGGGCGCAGATGCATCCACTGCCCGGAGCCGGCCGGCCGAGACGGCTCGGCCCCTGCCGCCACAGCCGGCGGCCTCCGGGCCCGGCCAGGTCATCGCCGATGCGCTACGGGCGGCGGGGCTGATGCGCTAGGCTGGCCGGGAACGATCGGCGCCGCTCCCGGTTTGTGAGTCGAAGACGAGCGGAGGCGGTGGCCATGACGAGCGAGACCAGCGAGGATGACGCCGCCTTCGCCGGGCTGGCCGTGCCGGGCGACACTCCGGCCGACAGGCCGGAGCCGAAGGTGTTTCTCGCCATCAGTGCCGCGATGGTCGCCTATAAGACGCGCAACCATCCGGCCCTCGTTCAGGGAGACGGGACATGATCGCGGACAAGAAGGCGATCGTCTGCTGCGCGGACGATTACGAGCGGGCGCTCGAGCGGGTCGCGGAGCTCGGCCATCCGGCGCCGGGCACCGCGGAGGAGGCCGAACTCATCGGCCTCATTGAGGCGATCGAGAAATGGGAAGCCCGGCACGAGGACGATTCGGAGGGCTGGGGCTAGCGACGGGCGTCCGAGCGCCGATCCTGCGTCTCCCGGTGCGGACGCGCCCGGCGGCACGGCCCCGTCGCGTCCCTGCCAGATCAGGGCGGCTCAGCCGCGCAGGACCGCCTCCCTGAGCTTCTCGATGATCACGAAGACCTGCTGCCGCTCGGTCTCGTCCAGGGCTGCGAGAAGGCGTTCGTGGCGCGCCCGCATGACCGGTCGCACCCGCGCTTCGAGGGCGCGGCCCTCGTCGGTCAGCTGCGCCCAGACGGCGCGGCGATCCCCCGGCCGCCGTTCACAGGAGGCGAGGCCACGCTGGGTGAGTTCCTGCAGGCAGCGGCTCGTCAGGCCGGGATCGAGGCCTGCGATCTCGGCGAGTTGACGCCCCGTCATTGCGCCATGGGCGGCCAGGAACGCGATGATGCGCCATTGGGGGATGTTCAGCCCGCCGGCCTCGCGCAGCAACCGGACGCTCTGGCGGTTCAGGGCCGCGTTGAAGCGGACCAGACGGAAGGTCAGGAGCGCTTCGAGGTCCGCCGGCTGCTGGGGAGTCATGTCTTGCGTCATGAGGCCATCTTGGCGGCAGCACGCTTGACGTTGCAATCATTGATCAGTCAATTGATTGACCGAGCGGGCCGGCGACAGGCCCGAGGGGGAGGGTGACATGATCAGGACATTCGCGCGGGCCGTGCTCGTCGGGCTGGGGACCCTGGTGCCGCTGGCTGCGCTGGGCCAGGCGGCGTTTCCGAACCGGCCGCTGCAGATCATCGCGCCCTATGCGGCGGGCGGGGCCGCTGATGTCCTGAGCCGCTTCCTCGCCAAGGAGCTGGAGAGCCGGCTCGGGCAGCCGGTGATCGTGCAGAACCGGCCGGGCGCGGGGACGGTGATCGGGGCCCAGGCGCTGCTGCAGGCGCCCCGGGACGGCTACACCCTGTTCATCAGCTCGAACTCCACCTTCACGCTCAACCCGGCTGTGATGCCGAGCCTGCCTTACGACGCCGCTCAGGATTTCGAGCCCCTGGCGCAGGTCGCCACCGCCAATCTCGTGCTGGTGACCCATGCCGACCATGCGGCGCGGGATGTGGCGGCGCTCGTGGCGGCGGCCAGGGCCGAGCCCGACAAACTGACCCTGGCGTCGTTTGGAACGGCCACCGTCTCGCATTTCGCCGGCGAATGGTTCAAAGCCGTGGCCGGGATCAAGATGGCGCATGTCCCCTATCGGGGCAGCGGCCCGGCCATGAACGATCTCGTCGGCAAGCATGTACCCTTCCTGATCGACACGATCGTGGCGGCCAAACCGCAGATCGAGGCCGGCAAGATCCGCCCGCTGGCGGTCACCTCGGCGAAGCGCTCGGCCATGCTGCCGGACGTGCCGACGCTGCAGGAGCTCGGCTTTCCAGGCATCGACCTCTCCTCCTGGGTCGCGCTGGTCACCGCGAAGGGCATCCCCGCCGAGGCCAGGGCCAGGCTCGGCGATGCTCTGGCCGCCGTGATGCGCGATCCGGCGGCGCTGGCCGCGATGACGAAATCAGGGTTCGAGCCGGTCTACCGGCCCTATGCCGACTGGCCGGGCGAGATCACCGCGGAGATCGCGGCCATGAAGTCCATCGCGCGGGCGGCTGGGATCAAACCCGAATAGCGATGTGGCCGGGGGCATTGCCTGATATCGCCGGGCGCGAACGCCTCGGCTGATGATGGTGCCCCTGGCCGGGATCGAACCAGCACTCCTTGCGGAACTCGATTTTGAGTCGAGCGCGTCTACCAATTCCGCCACAGGGGCCCCTTTCGGGCGGGGCGGACTATAGCGATCGACTGCGGCCGGTCAATCGGCGCGCGGGCCCGCGGAGTGCACGGTCGTCGCGCCTGAAAAATGATCGACGACAGGGCTGCCGTCGCGCCTGTCCTGCTGTATTTCGGCCGCAAGCGGGTCGCAGGGTGGGCTCGTCTGCTTCGTCCTCCGACCGCGCCCGCCGAGCCTGCCGATGACCCTCTCCGCCTCCGTCACGCAACGCTCCGGACTGACGCCGCGGCGCCTGATCGCGCTCATCGGCCTCGCCTGCCTCGCCCTGATCGCGGGCGCCTGGTTCTTCGAGATCGTGGTGGGCCTGAGGCCGTGCAAGCTCTGCCTCGAGCAGCGCCTGCCACATTATGCCGCGATCGGCCTCGCCGCGGCCGGGCTGGTGCTGGCGCGCTCGCCGCGGCTGCAATGGCTGGTGCTGCTGGGGCTCGCCGGCCTGATGGCCTGGAGCACGGGGCTCGGCGTCTATCATGCCGGCGTCGAATGGGGATGGTTCGCCGGCCCCAATGATTGCGGCGGGGCGGCTGCGCCGGCCGCGGCCGGCGTGCAGGATTTCATGAAGCAGCTCCAGACCACGCGGGTCGTCAGCTGCACGGAGGCGGCGTGGCGGTTCCTCGGCCTGTCTCTCGCGGGCTGGAACGTGCTGGCCTCGCTCGCCCTGTTCGCGGGGGCTCTGACGGGCGTGCTCGGGCGCGGGCGCGCTTGAGCGGTCGCCTTACGGCTCCAGTTCGGAATCCCAGTAGAGATAGTCGAGCCAGCTCTCGTGGAGATAGTTCGGCGGGAAGAGCTTGCCGTTGCGGTGCAGGTCGTTGATCGTCGGCGCGTAGGCCTTCTGCATCGGGAACATATCGACCGCAGCCGGCATCTTGTCGCCCTTGCGCAGATTGCAGGGCGAGCAGGCCGCGACCACGTTCTCCCAGGTAGTCAGGCCGCCCTTCGAGCGCGGGATGACGTGGTCGAAGGTCAGTTCGTCGCGGGCGCCGCAATACTGGCAGGCGAAACGGTCGCGCAGGAAGACGTTGAAGCGCGTGAAGGCCGGCGTGCGCGAGGGCTTGATGTAGGTCTTCAGCGACACGACCGAGGGCAGCCGCATGTCGAAGCTCGGGCTGCGGACGACGGTGTCGTATTCGGAGACGATGTTCACGCGGTCCATGAAGACCGCCTTGATCGCGTCCTGCCAGCTCCAGAGGGAGAGCGGATAATAGCTCAGGGGCCGAAAATCGGCATTGAGAACCAGCGCCGGACAACCATCCGGCGAGGCCATCGGATGCATCACATGCGCCGTCAAACCCGCCGCACCTCCGCTTTCACATGCAAGACGAATCCCGCATGGGCATCAATGTAAGCGCGGCACGACAGGAATGTGAAGGGGTGCGGCGATTGGGCCGCCGCGACCGTCGGGATCGGGGACGACCCGACCCTCTGATTCAGGGTGTGATGGGAGGCAATGCCCGGGTCAAACCCGGGCTTGAAGGCGACTTCAGCGCGTCGGGACCGGCTTCTCGCCGCGGTAATCGTAGAAACCGCGCTTGGTCTTGCGGCCGAGCCAGCCAGCCTCGACGTATTTCACCAGCAGCGGGCAGGGGCGATACTTGGAATCCGCCAGGCCGTCATGAAGTACCTGCATGACCGAGAGGCAGGTGTCGAGGCCGATGAAGTCGGCCAGCTGCAGCGGCCCCATCGGGTGATTGGCGCCGAGCTTCATCGCGGTGTCGATCGCCTCGACCGAGCCGACGCCCTCATAGAGCGTGTAGACCGCCTCGTTGATCATCGGCAGCAGGATGCGGTTGACGATGAAGGCGGGGAAATCCTCTGAGACCGAGACCGTCTTGTGGAGCTTGCCGACGAACTCCTTGGCGAGCTCGAAGGTCTGGTCGTCGGTGGCGATGCCGCGGATCAGCTCGACGAGCTGCATCAGCGGCACGGGGTTCATGAAATGGATGCCGATGAAGCGCTCGGGCCGGTCGGTCGCGGCGGCCAGCCGCGTGATCGAGATCGAGGAGGTGTTGGAGGCCAGCATCGTCTCCGGCTTGATGTGCTGGCAGACGGCGGTGAAGATCTTGCGCTTGGTTTCCTCGCTCTCGGTCGCGGCCTCGATGACGAGGTCACAATCGGCGAGGCCTTCGAGCTTCGGGGCGGCGGCGATCTTGGCCATCGCATCGCGGCGGATCTCGTCGCCGATGGCGCCCTTGGCGACCTGGCGGGCCATGTTGCCGTCGATCGTCGCCAGCGCCGCGTTGATGCGCTCCTCGGCGATGTCGTGCAGCCTCACCTCGAACCCCGCCACGGCCGCCACATGGGCGATGCCGTTGCCCATCTGGCCCGCGCCGATGATGCCGATCGTCCTGATCGCCTGAGCCGACATGGTCTGTTCCATCTCCGGTGTCACCGCGTCCATGGTCGGAGGCGGATGCGGGCCGCCGCGCGCGGCCGCCTCTTCATATATCAATCACGGGCGCTGCGCAGCGTCCGATTGGCTGAGCGCCGCGACCTGCCGGTCCCCGGCCCTCACTTGCCGATCTTGGCGAGTTCGGATTCGAGCTCCGGCAGCAGGGTGAAGAGGTCGCCGACGAGGCCGTAATCGGCGACCTGGAAGATCGGGGCCTCCTCGTCCTTGTTGATCGCGACGATGACCTTGGAGTCCTTCATGCCGGCGAGATGCTGGATCGCGCCGGAGATGCCGACGGCGATGTAGAGATCGGGCGCCACGACCTTGCCGGTCTGGCCGACCTGCCAGTCATTGGGCGCGTAGCCGGCGTCGACCGCCGCGCGCGAGGCGCCCATGGCCGCGCCGAGCTTGTCGGCGATCGGCTCGATGACCTTGCCGAAGGCCTCCGACGAGCCGAGCGCCCGGCCGCCCGAGATGATGATCTTGGCCGAGGCCAGCTCCGGCCGGTCGGACTTGGCGACCTCCTCGCCCTTGAACTGGGAGGAACCGTCCTGGGCCGTGGCGGCGACGGCCTCGACCGGCGCGGTGGCGGCGCCGTCGGCGGCGGCCGCGAAGGAGGCGCCGCGCACGGTGATGACCTTCTTGGCGTCGCTGGCCTGCACCGTCTGGATGGCGTTGCCGGCATAGATCGGCCGCTCGAAGGTATCGGGCGAGACGACCTTGGTGATCTCCGAGACCTGCATCACGTCGAGCAGCGCGGCGACGCGCGGCGTCACGTTCTTGCCCGTGGTGGTGCCGGCCGCGACGATCGCGCCATAGCCACCGGCGAGCGAGACGATCAGCGCAGCCAGCGGCTCGGCGAGATGATGGCCATAGGCGGCGTCGTCCGCCAGCAGGACCTTCTCGACCCCGTCGAGCTTGGCAGCGGCGGCGGCCACGGCTTGCGCGCCCTGGCCGGCGACGAGGACATGGACGGGCGCACCGAGCGCCTTGGCGGCGGTCATGGCCTTGCGGGTGGCCTCGTTGAGGCTCTTGTTGTCGTGCTCGGCGAGCAGCAGCGTCGTCATGATGTCAAAGCACTCCGGCTTCGTTCTTGAGCTTGGAGACGAGTTCGGCGACGGAGCCGACCTTGATGCCGGCGGAGCGGCCGGCCGGCTCGACGGTCTTCAGCACCGTCAGGCGCGGCGCGACGTCGACGCCGAGCGCCTCGGCCGAGGTCTCGTCGAGCGGCTTCTTCTTGGCCTTCATGATGTTGGGCAGCGAGGCGTAGCGCGGCTCGTTCAGGCGCAGATCGGTGGTGACGATCGCCGGCAGCTTGAGCGAGACCGTCTGCAGGCCGCCATCGACCTCGCGGGTGACGTCGACCGACTCGGCCTCCAGCGCGACCTTCGAGGCGAAGGTGCCCTGCGGCCAGCCGAGCAGCGCTGCGAGCATCTGGCCGGTCTGGTTGCAGTCGTCGTCGATCGCCTGCTTGCCGAGGATGACGAGGCCGGGGCTCTCCTGCTCGACGACCTTCTTCAGGAGCTTGGCGACGGCGAGCGGCTCGACCGTGCCCTCGACCTTCACGAGGATGCCGCGATCGGCGCCCATGGCCAGCCCGGTGCGGATCGTCTCGGCGGCCTGCGCCGGCCCGATCGAGACCACGACGACCTCTGTCGCCTTGCCGGCCTCCTTCAGCCGCAGCGCCTCCTCGACGGCGATCTCGTCGAAGGGGTTCATCGACATCTTGACGTTGGCGAGTTCGACGCCCGAGCCGTCCGCCTTCACCCGGATCTTCACGTTGTAGTCGACAACCCGCTTCACGGGCACAAGGATCTTCATCGTCGTCATCACCGTTCAGAAAAGAGGCTGGTCCCGCCGCATCCCGGACCGTGCCGCAGAGGGCGGAAGGATGGCGGCATCGCGGCTCTCGGCTCGAATGCGGAGGGACCGTAACGACGCGCGTTTGCGCTTGTCAACGCCGCGGATGGCCCATCCCCGATCCCCAAAACGCGCCCCTCAGCCGCGCGCCGCGCGGCCGAACAGGGCCACGCGACGGTGGATCAGGATTGGCGTGAGCGCGGCGCCGGTGCCGAGCCCGCCCAGATGGGCCCACCAGCCGACATGGCCGTCCGGGTCGATCAGCGCCTGGACGAGCTGGAACAGGATCCAGGCGACGATGGCGTAGAGGGCGGTGATCCGCAGCGGAATCCAGTTGAAGGCGAGGCCCCAGATGCGGACGCGCGGATAGAGCATCAGATAGGCGGCGATGACGCCGGAGATCGCGCCCGAGGCACCGATCAGCGGCTGCTCCGAGGCGGGGTTCATCAGGGCGTGGGCGAGGGATCCGCCGAGGCCGCAGAGGCAGAAGAACAGCAGGAACCGGGCATGGCCCATCGCATCCTCGACATTGTCGCCGAAGACGAAGAGGAACAGCATGTTGCCCAGCAGATGGGCGAGGCCGAGATGCAGGACGACATTGCTGAGCGGCGTCAGCCAGGGCGGCGCCTGCAGCAACTCGGTCGGCAGTTGCGCCGTTCCAAACAGCACCGATGGGATCAGGCCGAAGCCGGCGGCGACGGCGATCTGCGCCGTTTCGTCCCGGCGCAGGGTGACCAGCAGATAGAGCCCGGTGCACAGCGCGATCAGGGCATGAGTCACGAAGGGTGCGCGCATGAAGCGCAGCGGCACGCCGTCATGCAGGGGGATGAACACGCGGCGCGCTAGCGGTTCTGGCCGGGCACCCAGAGCACGTCGCCCCCGGCCCTGGCGTTGAGATAGCGCGACGCGACGAAGAGGAAGTCGGAGAGGCGGTTGACATATTGCAGCGCCGGCTGGCCGACGATCTCGCCGGGCGTCTGGGCGAGTTCCGTCATCAGGCGTTCGGCGCGGCGGCTGACCGTGCGGGCGAGATGCAGATGGGTGGCGGCCGGTGTCCCGCCGGGCAGGACGAAGGAGCGCAGCGGGGCCAGCGTCTCGTTGAGACGGTCGATGTCGGCCTCGATGCGATCGACCTGGGCCGATACGATCCGCAGCGGCTCATAGGCCGGCGGCTCGCCGGTGTCGGGCGTCGACAGGTCGGCGCCGAGATCGAAGAGGTCGTTGCTGATGCGGCCGAGCATCGCGTCGACCTCTGGGTCCTCCGCGGCGGCATGAAGCCGGGCGATCCCGATGCAGGCATTGGTCTCGTCGATCGTGCCATAGGCGGCGACGCGCAGGTCGTATTTTGGCCGGCGCGGGCCTGTGGCGAGACCGGTGGTGCCGTCGTCGCCGGTGCGGGTGTAGATTCGGTTCAGCTTGACCATGGCGCCTTATAGCGCGCCGCGCGGCCGACGGAAGCGGCGTTTCGCGCTCGGCAGCGGCGGCGAAACGCCCCGGCTCAGAAGCTGTAGCCGAGACGGGCGCCGATGTTGGCCGGGCCGCGGGCCTGGCCGCGGTCGGCGCAGCCGGTGGTGCTGAAATGCTCCAGCGTCGCGACGAGGCTCCAGCGGTCGTCGAGGCGCACGCCGAGAGCGGCGGCCTCGCGGGTGCCGCCGTTGCAGCCGAGGTTGAGACGGTTCTGCGGGATGATCGCGCCGGTCTTGCCGTCATTGACCGCCGCGCCAAAGCTGGCCTCGACGAAGACCTTGCTGGTGATGTCGATGGTCCAGCTCGCGCCGGCATAAGCGAAGCGCGTGCCGTTGAAATTGGCGCTGGCGCCGAGATGGAAACGCGGCACGAAGGCGTTGGCGAACCGGTCGCTCAGGGTGAAGGGCCGGGGCGTCGCGATCTCGCCGCTGAAGTTCGCCAGGCCGCTCTCGCGGCCGCCGGGATTGGCCGCGCCGGCGCCGATGCGTGCCTCCCAGGACAGCGATGGCGAGGGCAGGCTTGCCGGGGCGTAGCTCGAGGCTCCGGCCGGAAGGTCCTGAGCCTGCGCCGCGATGGGCGAGGCGATAAGGACGCCGGAGAGGAGAAGCAACGCGACGCGAACCATGGGCGATCTGAACTTCTTGCCGTCGGGGACAGCCTTAAGGTTGCCCAAAGACTCGTGACCGGATTATGGCGGGATTGCGGCCGGCGCCGATCGGTTGCTGTAGCAAGCAGGAAAAATCTCTGATAGATCAATGTCTTGTGAAAATGCTGGGGATCGCGCCGATGTGGCCGTCGCCTCAGCCGCTGCGCCACCACAGCACGAACAGGATCACCAGGATCGCGACGAACTGAAGGATGACGCGCAGGCGCATCAGCTTCTGCGAGGTGTTGGCGCTGCCGCCGCGCAGCATGTTGGCGAGCCCGAGGACCAGGACGACGGCGACGGCACCGACGGCGACGGGAACGAGTGTACCGCTGAATGTCATGGCTCAGCCCTTAGCGCGGCCCCGCTGGCTTGGCCAGCGGCGTCCCCGGCCAGTGACGCTGGGCCGCAGCCGGCCCGCGTTCACCGATAGCGCCGCTGCACGATCAGATGGGCGGCCACCGTCAGCAGGATGGTCGCCGTCATCAGGATGAAGGAGATCGCGCCGCCGAAGGGCCAGTTGTTCTGCTGGGCGAACTGGCCATAGACCAGCGGCCCCATCATCTGGAACTTCGGGCCACCGAGCAGGACGGGCGTGGCATAGGCGTTCATCGCCAGGATGAAGGTCAGGATCGTGCCCGCGAGGATGCCGGGCAGGGCCAGCGGCCAGAGCACGCGGCGAAACATCGCCGCCGGGCCGGCGCCGAGGCTGAAGGCGGCCTCCTCGACATTGCGGGGAATGCCCTCGATGACGCTCTGCAGCGTCAGCACCATGAAGGGCAGGTTGACCGCGATAATGCCGATCAGAACGGCGTTCTCGGTGTACATGATCTCGAGCGGCTGATCGATCAGGCCCATCCCCATCAGCGAGGCGTTGAGCGCGCCCTTGCTGCCGAAGGCGGTCATCCAGCCGGCCGCGCGCACGGCGTTGCCGACGAAGAGGGGCAGCACCACGGCGATGATCAGCAGGTTCTTGAAGCGGCTCTGCGTGCGCGCGAGCACATAGGCGAGCGGGAAGCCCATTACCAGGCAGGCGATGGTGCACATCACGGCGACCCGGACGGTGCGGGCCAGCACGGTGAGGTAATAGCTGTCGGTGAAGAACTTGACGTAGTTCTCGATCGTCAGCCCGTCGACCATGAACTGGCCGGGGATGAACTGGTTCAGCGAATAGCGGAAGAGGATCGCGATCGGGCCGAGCAGCCCGATCGCGACGAAGAGTGTCGCCGGCACGACGAGCAGACCGGCGAGGCCGGTCCGTGCGCCCGCGACGGGTTCGGGAGCGGTTACGCTCATGGCGTGGCCTCAGCATCATGGCCGGCCTTGTGCCGACCATCCACGTCTTGAACGCCTGTCGTCACAGGCTGCCATGCCTGGAGCGACCGGGCCCAGCCATGAGACACGCCCCGTTCTCCATCCCCGTCGCAAGACGTGGATGGTCGGGACAAGCCCGACCATGACGGGAGATGGGAAATGCTCATGGTGCCAGAGCCCGACCGCAGTTGCATCACGCCTTGAAGACCTTGTCCCACCACTCCTTCATCGCCGAATCGTTCTTGGCGAGGAAGGCATAGTCGAGGTCGCGCAGCTTCTTCTCCTCTTCGGGGGTGAAGCCGATGCGCTTCTGCAGGTCGGGCGCAACGGTCAGCCCGGTGACGGTGCCGTTGTAGCCCATGTCGACCGCGAAGGCCTCCTGGGCGGCCTTCTCCAGCATCGCGTTCATATAGGCGTAGGCGTTGTCCTTGTTGGGCGCGTTCTTCTGGATGACGAAGCCCGAGACATAGATCGGGATGCCCTCGACGGGGGCGACGGCCTCGCAGGGGATGCCGGCGTTCTGCCACTGGACGACACGCGCCTTCCAGATCGCGCTGATGCCGATCTCCTCGTTCTTCATCGCGGCGGCGAAGGCCTCGTTCGTCGGGTAGACGCGGGCGCCGGCCTTCTTGACCGCCATCAGCACCTCCTTGGCCTTGTCGAGGTCGTTCATGCTGGCGCCATTGGTGCCGGCGAGCGACGCCGCGATCATGATCGACTGGTACTGGATGTCGATGAAGCCGATCTTGTTGCCGTGCTTGGGATCGAGCCAGTCCTTGAAGCCGGTCGGGGCTGCCGTGATGACCTTGGGATTGTAGATGACCACGTTGCCCGAATAGATGTGCCCGACGCCGTAGGGATACTTCATCGTCGGCAGCAGGTTCTTGGCGTTCGGGATCTTGGCATAGTCGATCGCATCGATGACGCCGGCCTCGTTCATTTCGAACATGTTGGCGGCGGACAGGCCCTGGATGTCGACCGTGCCGCGCGGGAGGCGGCGCTCGGCGACCATCTTGGCGCGACGGGGCGCGTCGCCGGCCTGATCCTGCACCACTTCCATGCCCTTGGACTTGAGGAAGGGGTCCTCGATGTTCTTGGTCAGGAGGCGGGCATAGTCGCCACCCCAGGTGCCGACGACGACCTTGCCGGCGGCCTGGGCGAGAGCCGGGCTGCCGAGACCGGTGGCGAGCGCGGCGGCGCCGGCGCCCTTGAGAAGATCGCGTCTGTCGAATGTCGTCATGGTGGTTACTCCCCTGTTGGACGCCCGTCGAAGCGTTGAAATCAGGCTTCGCGCGGATAAACGAGCCCGGCGTCTTCGGCCCAGCCTATGGTGATGGTCTCGCCCGGCTTCGGCTCGGCGACGCCGGCCTTGTTCGGGATCTGCAGCAGCATGCGGTCCTTGTCGATCGCGTCCCGCCCCGAAAGGCTGACGTCGATCTCCAGGATCGCGCCGAGATAGGAGGCGTGCTCGACGCGCGCCTCGAAGCGGTTCTGAAGTCCGTCCGCCTCGCCGCCGACGGCGATGCGCTCCGGCCGCAGGGCGAGCGTCGCCGCGCCGGTGCCGGTCGCCGCCGCGCAGCCGATGGCGACGCCGCCCTTCGTCCGGAAGCGACCGGGCGCGACGATCTCGCCGTCGAGGAAGGCGCTGCGGCCGATGAAGCCGGCGACGAAGCGGTCGGCGGGCCTCTCGTAGAGCTCGCGCTGGGTGCCGATCTGGCGAACCTCGCCCTTTTCCATGACGACCAGACGGTCGGCCATGGTCAGCGCCTCTTCCTGGTCGTGGGTGACCATGATCGTGGTCAGGCCGAGCTTGCGCTGCAGGTCGCGGATCTCGACCCGGACCTCCTGGCGCAGCTTGGCGTCGAGATTGGAGAGCGGTTCGTCGAGCAGCAGCACGTCCGGCTCCATGGCGAGCGCGCGGGCGAGCGCGACGCGCTGCTGCTGGCCGCCCGAGAGCTGGCGCGGATAGCGCTCGTCGAAGCCGGCGAGCTGGACGAGGCGCAGCGCCTCGGCGACGCGCGGCGCCCGGTCGGCCGGCGGGATCTTGCGCATCTCGAGGCCGAAGGCGACGTTCTCGGCGACCGTCATGTGCGGGAAGAGCGCATAGCTCTGGAAGACCAGGCCGCAATTGCGCTTCCAGGGCGGCAGCGTGGTGACGCTGCGCTCGCCGATGGTGATGGAGCCGGCGCTGGGGGCGATGAAGCCCGCGACCATGCGCAGCGTCGTCGTCTTGCCGCAGCCCGAAGGCCCGAGCAGCACGAGGAACTCGCCGTCGGCGATGTCGATGTTGACGTCGTTGACGACCGTCAGGTCGCCATAGGTCTTGCGCAGATGCTCGATCGAAAGCCGTGCCATCGTCTCAGACCACCCGGCTCAGCTTGACGTAACGGTCGGTGACGATCATCGCCACGGCGATCAGGACGATCTGGATCAGGGATGCGGCTGCCACGGTCGGATCGATCTTCCATTCGAGATATTGCAGGATGGCGATCGGCAGGGTGGTGCGGCCCGGTCCCACCAGGAACAGGCTCATCTCCAGATTGCCGAAGGAGGTGACGAAACCGAACAGCCCCGCCGCGACGATGCCGGGGCGGATGCTCGGCAGGGTCACCCGCCGGAAGGTGGTGAAGGGGCCGGCGCCGAGGTTCTGCGCGGCTTCTTCGATGGTGCGGTCGAAGCCGACAAGGCTCGCCGTGACCAAGCGCACCACCCAGGGGATGACGACGAGCGTATGCGCCGCGATCAATCCGCCCTGCGAGCCCATCACCGGCAGGCCGGTCGCGATCTCGGTCTCGATCTGGAAGACGTAGATCGCAGTGCCCAGCACGATGCCCGGCATCACCAGCGGCATCAGCAGCAGCGTGTTGAAGAGCGGGCCCAGAACGATGCGGTGGCGCACGAGGGCGAGGCTCGCGGGCACGCCCACGAGCAGGCCCAGCAGCGTCGCCGCGACGCCGACCTTGAGGCTGAGCAGAAAGCCGTTGATGAAGGGCTGGTTGTTGGCCGCGGCCGCGAACCATTTCAGCGAATAGCCCTCCGGCGGGAAGGAGGGGATCTCCTGCCGGAAGAAGGCGAGCCAGGTGACGAAGATCAGCGGCAGCAGGATGTAGAGCAGCGACAGGCCCGCCGCCGCGTTGAGCGCGATGCGGCCGAGGCTCGGGCGGGCGCCAGCGCTCATACGCAGTCTCCGACGCTGCCGGACGGAACGCCGTTCTCCTGGGCGAAGCGAGGCGCAGCGCCGGAAACCGTCATCGGGCGCAGTCGAGCCTGATGCTGGGTCCCGGAGCGGCGCGGCTGCGCAGCTTGTCCAGGATGACGGCGTGTTTCCCTACGCATTCAATCTGCTCTCACTGCAGCGTGTTCTTGTGGAACGCGCCGCCCTTCATGATGACGGGCAGCCGTGCGCCCTGATCCTGCAACAGGCCGAGATCCTCGAGCGGATTGCCGTCGACGAGGATCATATCCGCATAAGCCCCAGCACGCAGCGTGCCAAGCTTGCCCTCCATGCGCAGGAGCTGTGCGCCGATGGTGGTTGCCGAACGGATGATTTCGATCGGTGAGAGCACCTCGCGGCGCAGCAGGAACTCGCGGGACTGGTCGACCTGGAGCTGGCCGAGCAGGTCGGAGCCATAGGCCACCGGCACGCCGGCGCGCTTGCAGATTTCCAGCGACCGCAGCCCGCCATCGATGACGAGGTCGTTCTTGGCGAGCATGTCGCCATCCATGCCGAATTCCGAGGCACGCTCCTTCATCGCGTAATAGGCGACGAGGTTGGCGGTGAGGAACATGCCCTTTTCGGCCATCAGCCTGGCCGAAGCGTCGTCGATCAGGTTGCCGTGCTCGATGGCGCGCACGCCGCACTGGGCCGCACGCGTGATCGACTCGGGCGTATAGGCATGGGCGCAGACATAGCGGCCGAAGGCGGCGGCTTCCTCGACGGCGGTACGGACCTCGTCGAGGCTGAACTGGAGTGAATCGAGCGGGTCATAAGGGGAGGCGACGCCACCCGACATCATGATCTTGATGTGGTCGGCCCCGAGACGCATCTGCTCGCGGACCGACTTGCGGACGGAGGAGACGCCGTCGGAGACGGTCATCGTATAGGCCATGGCGTTGCAGCAATTGCAGCGGGACCCGAAATCGGTCCGGCGGCGCGGGTCGCTGTGGCCGCCGGTCGGGCCGATCGCCTGGCCGGCGATGAAGAGCCTGGGCGCGGCGACATGGCCCTTGTCGACGGCCTCCTTGATGCCCCAGTCGGCACCGCCGGTGTCGCGCACCGTGGTGAAGCCGCGGTCGATCATGCGCTTCATCAGGCCGATCGCCCGCGCCGTCATCAGCGTCAGCGGCATGCTCTCCATCGAGCGGATCACGACCTCCGAGAGGAAGACATGGACATGGCTGTCGATCAGCCCGGGCATGAGCGTGCGGCCGCCGCAATCGACGACGTCGGCGAAGTCCGCCTTGATCGGCTTGTCGGAGAGCTCGCGGATGGTGTCGCCCTCGACCAGAAGCTCATAGCCGGCGCGCACCTCGCCGAACTCGGGTTCGAGCAGGCGAAAATTCCGGAACAGCAGCGCGGGCATGGCGGGCTTCTCCCCCGGCAAGGCACAGCCACCGCAGGCCTTTTGTCCGGACGCTGATATATTGCGAACTTTAGTCCGGCTTGTCCATCGCCGGCCCCGCAAGGGGGGCATGGGCGCAGCGGTCAGCTGGTCGCCGCCGTGGTCTTGACGGCGGCGCGGCTGCGCATCGGCAGCGAGAGATCGGGGGCCAGCGCGCGGCTGATCGCGGGCAGGCCGTCGAGCAGGCTCGGAACGAAGGCCTGGGAGGGCGGCATGCGGCGCGGCAGGCCGTGCAGCGCGCGCGCCATCACCAGCGGATCGCGCTCGCCTTCGCCGTTCTCCTGGGGATCGTGCAGGACGTCGACCAGCTTAAGGTGGTCGGCCCGCTCCGCCCGGATCGCCTGCTCGAGGCGCGGCTTGACGCGCGGGACGATGAGCGCCGGCTTGTCGAAGGAGAGCACCTCGCAGAAGGTGTTGTAGCCGCCCATCGCGACCACGCAATGGGCCCGGTTCATCAGCAGTTCGAGGCGCGGCTCGAAGCCGAGGCTTTCCAGCTTGGGGATGCGCGCGATCCGCTCGGCGAAGTCCTTGCGGCGCTCGCGCGACATGAAGGGGCCGAAGACGATCAACGCGGGGAGTTCGATCGTCGGATCGGCCTCGTAGGCGGAGATCACCCAGTCGATCACGCCGGCGCCGTCGCCGCCGCCGCCCGGCGTCACCAGGATGAAGGGGCCCTTGGTGATCCGCGGGTAGCGGGTGGGCGGCATCGGGCTCGGGACGGCGCGCTTGAGGTAGCCGGTGTAGCGGATCTTGTGGGCGAAGAGATGCTGGTTCGGCAGGCCGGCGAGCGGCTGGTAGATGCTCTCCAGCCCGTAGACGAAGATGTCGTCATAGATCTGGCCGAGCGCCTCGAGCGCTCCGCTCTGGCGCCACTCCTCATGGAGCTTGGCCGGCTCGTCGAGCACGTCGCGCAGGCCGAGCACGATGCGGGCCCCGCGGCGGCGTAGGATGTCGAGCGCCGGCACGAGTTCGCCCCGCAGGCCGATCGGCTCCTTGTCGACGATGACGACGTCGGGGTCGAAGGAGAGGACCACCTGCTTGATGATGTCGGTGCGCAGGCGGATGGTGTCGTGAAGGTCGAGATTGAGGTGATGCGGGCCATAGCGGCCATCGCTCTGCTTCTCGACGCCGGGGATGCGGACGTAGTCGACGCCGTCGCCGAACTGGAAGCTCGAGATCACCGACGAGCCCGAGACGATGATCACTGATATATGAGGGTAGGTCGCCACCAGCGAGTTGGCGATCGCACGGCAGCGGCGGATGTGGCCGAGACCGAAGGTGTCGTGGCTGTAGATCAGCACGCGTGGCGCCTGAGGACTGCGTGGAGTCCGCTCGGCGCCCGCAAGGTCGACGACGTTGAAAGGCATATCCGCGTCGCCCCCCGCAGATAGGTCAGACGACCTCGTGCCGAGGACGAACGCACCTGAGATTACGAGACCGGGTTATAGCGCGTGCCTCGCGCGGCTCCAAGCCCGCCCGTGCCGATGCGGCATGCGGCCGGGTCAGGGACAGACGTAGCCCGTGCCGTCAGGCAGGCAGCGATTGCCGTTCGGCAGCACCAGGGCGCCCCGGGCATCGCGCCTGACGCGCTCGCCATTGGGCAGAACAAAGCCGCCGGCGGCGTCCATGGCCGTGCGCGAGCCGTCGGGCAGGACGACCTCGGCGCCGACGATGGCGATGCGCTTGGTCGGCGTCGCCCGGGGCATTTCGCCGACGGGAGGGCGCGGCGGGCTGCTGCAGGCCGCAAGACTGGTGGCGAGGGCGAGGACGGCGATCGGCTTTTTCATGGGCGACCAACGCTCCGAGATCGATTCGGTTCCCTGACCCTAACCGTGGGGCGGACGCAAGGGAACGTCACAGCCCAAACAGCCGGCGCGGGTCGCCGTGCGCGACGGCGGGATGGGAGAACGCGCGCGCCAGGAAGCCCTCGAGGAAGGCCCATGCGGCCTCGTCATGATCGCGATGGTGCAGCAGCAGGCCGAGTGCGGCTCCGCCGCTGGCTTCGGCGCGCAGTCCGGCCAGCAGGCGGCAGGCTTCGTCGACCAGGTCCGCCGCCGGGCGCCCGATGCGTGTGCGCCAATCCATGATGTCGAGTGCCGTGTTGACGAGGGCCGGGCCGCCCTTCGCCCCCAGCCGGTAGCCGCGGAAGCAGGAGAGGCCGCGAAAGCCGATGTCGGGCAGCAGGGCGGCATGGGCGGGGTCGATCCGGTTCCAGGGCGGCACGAAGACCTGCAGCAGAGCGGGGCCGAGCAGATCGCCGAGGCGCGCCTTTGCCTCGCGGAGCTCGTTACGAATGTCATTGGCCGCACGCTCGGCCCCGAACTCGGCCTTCTTGGCGCCGGCCGGGGCGTGGTTGCGGTGCCAGCAGCCATGCTGGCAGGGCAGCAGGGACGGCATCTGCCGCAGGGCCGCCGCCAGCGACGGCTCAGCCAGCATCGGGATCACCGCCAGCAGGACGGGCAGCCCGTGGCGCTGGGACAGGGCCGACAGGCGGTCGAGAGCCGGGCTGGCGGTGATCGCGTCGTCGTCCCGCAGCCAGAGCGAGACGCGTCGGCCGGCGGCGCTCCAGCGGTCGAGCTCCGTCTCGAGCGGCAGCCAGAGGGAGTCCGTCGCGGCACGCGTCATGGCGCGATGTCCCGGCCGCCCGCTGACCGGCGCGCGGCATGGTTGGCGAGCGCCGTCGCCAGCGCCGTCTCCAGGATGGCGGCGGCGGCGGCGGGGGTGCGTTCGTCCAGCGCGAATCGACGCGCGGCCGCGCCCATGGTCGCGCGACGGTCGGGATCGTCGATCAGGCTCTGCAGCGCCGCGGCCAGGGCCGCCTCGTCGCCCTCCGCGACGAGCAGGGCGGTCTGGCCGTCGCGCACCGTCGCCGAGACGCCGCCGCTGTCGAAGGCGACGATCGGCAGGCCGACCGCCTGCGCCTCGAGATAGACCAGTCCATAGGCCTCGCGCAGGCCGGGCCAGATGAAGAGATCGTGGCCGGCGAGACCGGCGACGACGCGATCATGCGCGACGGCGCCGTGCCAGGCGATGCGCCCCTCGGGCAGGCCCGCGAAAGCCTGTTCGATCTCGGGGCGCCTGCGGCCATCGCCCATGATCGTCAGGCTCCAGGGGCGGTTCCCGAGATGATGCAGGGCGCGGGCGAGCAGGCGGTAGCTGTTCTCCTTGGTGCCTTCGCGCATCATCGCGACCGTCACCAGCCGGGGCACGTCGGTGCAGCCCGCCCGGCGCGGCGGCTCGCGGTCGAACGCGACGAAGGGCGGCAGCTCGACCAGCGCGGTGTGGGGCGACCGCCAGGGCTCGAGCCCCTGCCGGTCCCGATCGGTGAAATAGAGATGCAGGGCGGCGGCCGAGAGACCGTCGCGGACGATCGCCGTGTGCCGCGCCCAGTCTCCGCTGGCGCGTCGCTCCGCGTCGCTGGCCTCGGCCACGACATAGGGAATGCCGAGGCGCGCGCTGATCTTCGGGCCGAGCAGATCGGGCGCCTTGTAGTAGTTGTGGTAGGTGAACCAGAGGTCCGGGGCGGCGCCGTCGGCGCGCCATTGCGAGAGCAGGTCGTCCGCCCGCCGCGCGGCGGCGCCCTCATGGGCCGCGAGCCGCTCGGGCTCGGGCGTCGGCATGAAGTCGCGCGCGCCGATGCCGGGCGTCACGCTGTGGCCGAGGCCCTCCAGAACCGCGACGAGCTGCCTCGCCATGCGGCGGTCGCCCGAAATGCGGCCGTCGTCATAGGCGTTGAGCGGGGTGTGAAAGGCGATGCGCACCGGGTCTTCGCGTCGGACGGGCTGGCTGCGGGTTCAGCGATAGGGATCGGCCGCGTCGCGCAGGCCGTCGCCGAGGAAGTTGAAGGCGAGGATGATCAGGATGACGGGCACGACCGGATAGAGCAGCCAGGGATAGAGTGCCACGACATTGATGTTCTGCGCCTCGTTGAGCATGACGCCCCAGCTGGTGATCGGTGGGCGCAGGCCGAGCCCCAGGAAGCTCAGCGCCGTCTCGCCGAGGATCGTCTTGGGGATGGTGATCGTCGCCGAGGCGATGAGATGGCTCATGAAGCCCGGGACGAGATGCAGGCCGATGATGCGGGCGGGCTTCGCCCCCATCAGCTGGGCGGCGACGACGTAATCCTCCTCCCGTAGGGAGAGCAGCTTTGAGCGCACCGCGCGCGCCAGCCCGGTCCAGTCCATCAGGCCGAGGATGACGGTGATGCCGAAATAGACCAGCAGCGGGCTCCAGGAGGGCGGCATGATCGCGGCCAGCGCGAGCCAGAGCGGGATATGCGGCAGCGACTGGACGATCTCGATCAGGCGCTGGACGACGAGATCGACCTTGCCGCCGTAATAGCCGGCGATCCCACCGATGATGACGCCGAGCACGAAGGAGACGAAGACGCCGAGAAGCCCGATCGAGAGCGAGATGCGCCCGCCATAGAGAATGCGCGAGAGCATGTCCCGGCCGAGCCGGTCCGAGCCTAGCAGGAACAGCGTGCCGTCCTCGGGCGGGCAGACGAAATGGAGATTGCCCGGGACGAGGTTCCAGAAGCGGTATTCCTCGCCGCGGCAGAAGAAGCGCAGGGGCTGCGGGCGGGTCCGATCGACGTCGTATTCGCGCTTCAGGTTCTCCATGTTGAGGCGCTGGGTATAGGGATAGACGAAGGGTCCGAGGAAACGACCCTCGTGGAAGAGGTGCACCTCCTGCCGTGGCGCGCGGATGAAGTCCGTGTTGCGCGTGGTGTAGTGATAGGGCGCCAGGAACTCGGCGAAGATCGCCATCGCGTAGATCACGAGGATGACGACGCCGGAGATGACCGCGAGCTTGTGGCGGCGGAACTTCCACCACATCAGCTGCCATTGCGAGGCGAGATAGACGCGCTCCTGCTCGGGCGTCATCACCTCGACGGCATTGGGCTCGAAGGGCGCCGTCGAGGCGGTATGGGGCAGCGGCGCGCCATCCGGCGGCAGCGCGTTGGTCGGCAGGGTCGGGTTCGCGGCCTGGCTCACTTGGTCGCGGTCCCCTGCAGCCGGATGCGCGGATCGAGGATCGCGAGCGCGATGTCCGAGATCAGCACGCCGATCACGGTCAGGAAGGAGAGGAACATCAGGAAGGAGCCGGCGAGATACATGTCCTGGCTCTGCAGGGCGCGGATCAGGAGCGGCCCGGTGGTCTGCAGGGACAGGACGATGGCGACGATCTCGGCGCCCGAGACGATCGAGGGCAGGATGTCGCCGATGTCGGAGACGAAGAAGTTCAGCGACATGCGCAGCGGGTATTTGCGCAGCGCCTTGCCGGGCGGCAGCCCCTTGGCGCGGGCGGTGACGTAATACTGCTTCTGCAGCTCGTCGAGCAGGTTGGCGCGCACGGCGCGGATCATGCCGGCCGTCCCGCCGGCCCCGATGATGATGACGGGTATCCAGAGATGCTCCAGCACGGAGGCCGCCTTGGCCCAGCTCATCGGCTGGTTCAGATATTGCGGGTCGACGAGGCCGCCGATCGAGGTGCCGAACCAGACATTGGCGAAATACATGAACACCAGCGCCAGCAGGAAATGCGGCACGGCGAGGCCGATGAGCCCGACGAAGGTGAGCCCGTAATCGCCCCAGCTGTACTGGTGCGTCGCCGAATAGATGCCGATCGGGAAGGCGACGACCCAGGTGAAGATGATCGTCACGAAGGACACGATCATCGTGAGCAAGAGCCGGTCCCCGACCACCTCCCGGACGGGGCGCTGGTACTCGAAGGAGTAGCCCATATCGCCCTGGAGGAGCCCGGTGACCCACCAGAAATAGCGCTCGATCACCGGCCGGTCGAAGCCGTATTCCTGCTTGAGGAATTCGATGCGGGAGAGATCGGCCTTCTCCCCTTGCGCCTGCATCTCGGCGGCCAGGGTCTCGAAATAGTCGCCCTCCGGCAGGTTGATGACGGTGAAGATCAGCGCGCTGGTGACCAGCAGGGTCGGGATCATCACCAGGATGCGCTTGAGGATGTATTTCAGCAGCATGGTCAGCCCCCGGCCTTGTCGAGAGCAGCGGTCGCGGTGGTGTCGAACCAGAAGGTGTCGGGCATGTAGCGGCCGAAGAAGGCGCCGGGCTCGAAGCTGTAGAGCCCCTTCTGCGGGACGTTCTTCAGCTTGCGCGAGACCACGACCGGCTGCAGCGTGGCATTGACGACCCCGATGGCGAACAGCTGCTCGGCGTTGATCTCGAGCATGCGCCGCCAGATCCGCCGGCGCTCCTCGCGCGTGGCGCTGCTGCGCCACTCGCCGTAGAGCGAGACCAGTTCCTGCGCTTCGGGCAGATCGGGCGCCTCGCCCTCGCGCCCGCCGGTTTCGAGATACTGGCCCCAGCGCGGCCAGTTGAACTGGGCCGAGCTCGTCGGCGCCATGGCGTCGGGCTCCATATCCGCGGCGACCAGTCCGTTGTCCATGCCGGCCCAGGCCGACATCACGGTCTGCCCCGCGATGATCCGGCGGCGAAACACGTCCCGTTGGGTCGAGCGCGGGTAGATCTTGATGCCGACGGCGTAGAGGTCCTGCTTGATCAGGTCGAGGATGTCGGTCTCCTCGGTGCTCTCGCCGGCGGTCTCGATGGTGAATTCGAGCCGGCGCCCGTCCGGCAGCAGGCGGACGCCGTCGCGCGCGCGCTTGTCCAGACCGGCCTCGTCCAGCAGCCGCTCCGCCAGGGCCGGATCATGCTGCATCCACATCTTCGCATAGGCGGGATCATAGAGCGGGCTCTCGGGCAGGGCGGTGTTGCCGCTCTCCTTGGCGAGGCCGAAGAAGATGACGTGGTTGATGTCCTTGCGGTTGATCGCGACGGAGAGCGCCTTGCGGTAGCGCAGGTCGCGGTTGAGGTCGCGCCAGACGGGGTCGATGGCGTTCAGGTTCGGCATCAGGGCGAAATAGGAGCCCTCGGCCCGCTTCCAGAGCCGCACGTCGAAGTTCATCCGCTTCGAGGCGTCCTTCAGGAAGGTGTAGTTGTCGAAGCGCAGATAGCGCGCCTGCAGATCGGCCTCGCCGGCCGCCGTCTTGGCCGGCACCAGCGAATGGGTGCCCACCGTCAGCGTGACCTCGTCGACATAGGGCAGCTGCCGGCCGTTCTGGTCGATCCTGTGGAAGAACGGGTTGCGCTGGAAGCTGAACTGCTCGGCCGGCAGCGGCGTGGTGTTGCGCCAGGGATCGAGCGTGGGCAGGTCCGGGTTCTCGGGCCGGTAGGTGCGGGACAGGCGCTCGTGCAGCGCGCCCCAGTCGCGCACGCGGGCCTGCCGGACGCGCGAGCGCAGCGTCACCGGATCGGCGAAGTCGACATGGAACTGCTTCAGATAGCCCGAGGGCATGAAGATGTAGGTCGGTTGCGCGCCGGCGAGCGCCGGCAGGAAGATCGGGTTCGGCTTGGCCCAGCTGTAGCGAACCTCCGTCTCGCTCAGGACCTCGAAGACCGGGGGCTCGCCGCCGGCGAGCAAGGCCTGCGGCGGGCCGCCCGGGGAGAGGCGGCTGTTGTTGGCGACATTCACCCACCAGTAGCGGAAGTCCTCCGTCGTGAACGGAGCCCCGTTGGACCAGCGATGGCCGGGCCGCAGCCGCAGCGTGAAGATGCGCCCGCCCTCGACGTCGTAGCTCTCGAGCACGTCCGGGGCGATGTCGAGATTCTCATCATAGCCGACGAGCCGCGTGTAGCCGTAGAGCGTCATCATGCGGATGTCGCGCTGATCGCCCATCAGCATGCGCATGGTGCCGCCATGACGGCCCGGCATGCGATCAGGGCCGGAGACGTCGACGATGCGGGGCGCCAGCGGCACCCGCTGATCCACCGGCGGCAGCGAACCGGCCGCGACGCGCTCCGCCAGAGCGGGGCTGTCGATCAGCCGGGCCGGGCGGGCCGGCGCCGCGGCCACGGCGAGGCGCGGCAGGCCGGCTGCGGCGAGGGCGGCGGCGCCCGTCAGCAGGGCACCGCGACGGGTCGGGCGGAGCGGTCTCATCAGGCCATCTCCCGCATGTCGGCGCCCGGGCGGGCGAGCACGAAATGGCCCTCGCCGAGGGGCAGATGGGCGAGCGCCTCGCCAGCCGGATCGGCCCGGAACACCCGGCCCCAATGGCTGGAATCCGAGGCGCCGCCGGGAGCGACGAGCTTGAAGTCGAGCTTGCGGTCGAGGTCGGCGAAGGGCACCGAGCGCAGCAGCGCCTTGGTGTAGGGATGGACCGGGCGGTTAAACAGCGCGTGCCGCGGCGCGATCTCGACGATGCGTCCGTTCGCCATCACCGCGATCCGGTCCGCCATGTAGTTCACCACCGCGAGATTGTGGGAGATGAACAGGAAGGTCAGGCCGCGCTCGGCCTGCAGATCCTTGAGCAGGTTGAGGATCTGGGCCTGGACCGAGACATCGAGGGCCGAGACCGGCTCGTCGCAGATGATCAGGTCGGGGTCGAGCGCCAGCGCGCGGGCGATGCCGATGCGCTGGCGCTGGCCGCCCGAGAAGGAGTGCGGATAGCGGTTCAGGAAGCGGACGTCGAGCCCGACATCCTCCATCAGCGTCCGCACGCGTGCGGTCTGCTCGTCGCTGCCGCCCTTGCCGTGGACCGCCAGGGGCTCGCGCAGGATGCTCATCACCGTCATGCGCGGCGAGAGCGAGGAGACCGGGTCCTGGAAGATCATCTGGACGCGCGGGCGGAAGGCGCGCAGCGCCTCGCCCTCGAGCCCGAGCACGTCGACCTGCGCCTGTCCGTCGTCGAAGACGATGGACCCTGCCTGGGGCGTCACGGCGCGCATCACGATCTTGCTGACCGTGGTCTTGCCGCAGCCGCTCTCGCCGACGAGGCCGAGGCATTCGCCGCGCTGGATGTCGAAGCTGACATCGTCGACGGCCAGGACGGTCTGCTGCGTGCCCTTGCCGAAGAAGCTGCGCGAGCCGGTGGTGTAGGCCTTGCGCAGGCCGCGCACGCTGAGCAGCGGGCTGGCCTCTGAACCCGGCTGCGGCGCGGCGCGCGGCGTGGCGGGCGGCCGGGGCCTCGCCTCCCGCAGGGCCACGAGGCGCTCGCCCTCGGCCATGTCGAAATGCGGCGAGGCCTTGAGCAGGGCCTTGAGATAGGGGTGGCGCGGACGGCGGAAGATCTCCTCGACCGGGCCGCTCTCCATGATCTCGCCGTGATAGATGACGACGACCTCGTCGGCCATGTTGGCGACGACGCCGAGATCATGGGTGATGAGCAGGATCGCCATGCCCATCTCGGCCTGGAGATCGCGCATCAGGTCGAGCACCTGGGCCTGGATGGTGACGTCCAGCGCCGTCGTCGGCTCGTCGGCGATCAGCAGGGCCGGCTTGCAGATCAGCGCCATGGCGAGCATGGCGCGCTGGCGCAGCCCGCCGGAGAGCTCGAAGGGGTAGAGCCCGAAGGCGCGCGCCGGGTCCTTGAAGCCGACGCGGCCGAGCATGGTCTCGATCAGGCCGCGCGCCTCGCCCTTCGGCATCGGCCGGTGCAGCAGCAGCGCCTCCTCGATCTGGTTTCCGATTGTGTGCACTGGCGAGAGCGAGGACATCGGCTCCTGGAAGATCATGCCGATGCGGCCGCCGCGCAGGGCGCGGATCTCCTTGCCCTCGGCGGGCAGGCCGGCGATGTCGATCGACGAGCCGGGTTTCTCGGGATCGCGGAACAGGATTTCCCCGCCGGTGACGGCGCCGGCGCGCGGCAGCAGCCCCATGATGGCCTGCGAGATCACCGACTTGCCGGAGCCGGATTCGCCGACGAGCGCGACTGTCTTGCCCGCGGGCACGCGCAGGCTGACGCCCTTCACGACGTCGCGAGCGAGCCCGTGAATCGTGAAGCCGATGCGCAAATCGCTGATCCGCAGAATATCCATCAGCCGCCTTCGCCGGAACGCTCCAGCACCGCCTCACCTGACCCAACTGTTACTAGACGCGGAAAGGGCCGCTTTGCCAACGGGTTTCGGGCGCGTGCGTCATCGCGCCGGAGGTTGGCCGACGCGGATGACGGCGGCACAACGGCCCCGTGCCGCCGGGCGGACGGCGGGCGATCCGCGCGGGCGGCGCCAGCGCGGGCAGCCCTCCTGCGAACGGGGGACGACGCCGGATTGCGCTCCGCGCGTAGCTGGCACACATATGGAGGCCGCAGGTCAGGAGACGGGCGCGCCTCCCGGCGCGCCGGCAAGGATTCCCGTTGGAGACCAACCTCTTCCGATATGTCTGGGAGAAGAGCCGCGGCGAACAGATCATCGTCCTGCTCATCATCCTGGCCTCGATCCCGTTCTACTGGGCGTCCTTCGACGTGCCGAAGCGGATCGTCAACGATGCGATCCAGGGAAACGCCTTCAAGGACGGCAAGACCACCGCCACCCTGCTGGATTTCGGCCTGCATCTGCCGTCCTTCCTCGGCGGGGGAAGCGTCACGCTGTTCGAGGGGTTCCAGGTCGGCCAGTTCGGCCTCCTGCTCGGCCTGAGCGGCTATTTCCTGTTCCTCGTGCTGATCAACGGGGCGTTCAAATACGTCATCAACGTCCGCAAGGGCATTCTCGGCGAGCGGATGCTGCGGCGCATGCGCTACGACCTGTTCAGCCAGCTGATGCGGTTCCGCCCCGAGGAGATCCGGGCGGTCAAGCCGGCCGAAGTCGCCAGCATGATCAAGGACGAGGTCGAGCCGATCGGCGGCTTCGTCGGCGACGCCTTCATCCAGCCCGTCTTCCTGCTGACGCAGGCCCTGACCGCGCTGGTCTTCATCATGGTGCAGAGCGTCTGGCTCGGCTCGATCGCGCTGGTGATCGTGCTCGCCCAGGCCATCATCGTGCCGATCCTGCGGCGCGAACAGCTGCGGCTGGGGCGCGAGCGCCAGATCGCCTCGCGCCAGCTCGCGGGGCGGATCGGCGAGATCGTCGATGCCGGGCCGACCATCCAGGCCCATGGCGCGACCACCTATGTCCAGTCCGACATTTCGGGCCGGCTCGGCCGGCTCTTCGACATCCGCTACGCGCTCTACAAGCGGAAGTTCGCGGTCAAGTTCATCAACAACCTGCTCGCGCAGATCACGCCGTTCTTCTTCTACGCGATCGGCGGCTTCTTCGCCCTGCAGGGGCGGCTCGACATCGGCCAGCTCGTCGCCGTCATCGCCGCCTATCGTGACCTGCCGCCGCCGATCAAGGAGCTGATCGACTGGGACCAGCAGCGCAACGACGTGACGATCAAGTACGAGCAGGTCATCGCCCAGTTCAATGCGGACGACACGATCCAGCTGGACGAGCCGGGCGGCGTCGAGCGCCTGCCCGCGACCGGCGAGATCCGGCTCGACAGCGTCCAGATGCTCGACAATCGCGGCCAGCCGCTGCTGCTGCCGCTCTCGGCACGGCTGGCACGCCCGGGCCTGGTCGCCGTCGTCGGTCCGCAGGGCGGTGGCCGCGACGTGCTCGGGCGCATTCTCGGGCGGCAGGCCATGTCCTATTCGGGGCGCGTCATGATCGACTCGGCCCCGCTGGCGCGCATGTCGGTCGAGCGTGCGAGCCATCTCATCGGCTATGCCGGCAGCGAGACCGAGATCATCGCCGGCACGATCCGCGACAACATCCTTTTGCCCCTCAAGCGGCGGCGGCCGAGCATCCGCCCCGACGGCAAGCTCTCGGCGAGCGAGCATCGCCAGTTCGTGGAGTCGATCCGCTCCGGCAACACGCCGCTGCTGTTCGAGGCCGACTGGACCGATTACGAGGGCGCCGGCGTGGCCGACGAGGCCGAGCTGGCCGCGCGGCTCAGGGCCGTTCTCGACGTGCTCGGCTGCGCGGAAGACGTCTACGAGCTGGGGCTCGACGGCAAGGTGACCGCCTCCCTGCGCGAGGATGCGAAGGCGCAGATCGTGGATGCGCGCCGGGCCGTGGCGGAGGAACTGGCGGGCAGCAAGCTGACCGGGCTGATCACCCCCTTCGACCCCGAGCAGTACAACGCCAACGCCACGATCGCCGAGAACCTGATCTTCGGCGCGCGCACGGGGCCGCGCTTCGCCAACGAGACCCTGCTGTTCGAGCCCTATGCCCACGCCATCCTGAAGGCCGAATCGCTGGTCGAGCCGCTGGTCGAGGTCGGGTCGCGGATCGCGGGGACGGTGGCGGAAATCTTCGCCGGTCTGCCGCATGGCCATGCCCTGTTCGAGCGCTACTCCTTCGGATCGGGACTCGATTTCGACCGGCTGGCCGAACTCGCCGCGCTGCTCGAGAAACATGACATGCGCGGCCCGCTCGATGCGGTGGCGGAGCGCGACCTCGTCGCCCTGGCGCTGGGCTATATCGAGCCCAAGCACCGGCTCAACCTGCTCGACGAGCGCCTGCAGCGGCGCCTGCTGCGGGCGCGGGCGAGTTTCAAGCGCCATCTCCCCGCCGATGCGGCGGAGGACGTCGATTTCTACGACCCAGAGAAGGTGATGCTGGGCGCCAGCCTGCGCGACAACCTGATGTTCGGGCGAATCGGCCACGGCATCGCCGATGCGCGCAAGAAGGTGGCGATGATCGTCCGCAAGGCGCTGGCCCGGGCCGGCCTCGACGGAGATCTCTACCGCATCGGCCTCAATACCGATTCCGGGCTCAGGGGCCGGTTCCTGCCGACACGGCTCAAGCTCGCCGTGCCGCTGGCCCAGGCGCTCATCAAGGCACCGCAGATCGCCATCCTCGATGTCGGCGCCTTCCTTGCGACGTCGCCGGAGCCCGAGCAGGTGATCGCGCGGCTGCGCGCATATTGCGCGGAGATGACGCTGTTCCTGCTGGTCGGGGATACCCATCTGGTCAATGACATCCCGGTCCGGATCGTCTTCAATGGTCCCGCGGGGACCATCGAAAGCGGCGACGAGGCCGGTGACGAGCCGTTCGCCGCCCCTGCGCCGGGGCGGGGCGCCCGCAGCAAGCCGATGGAGGCGAGACCATGACACTCGAAGCCGACCTCGCCTGCCTGCGCCAGCTGCCGCTGTTTCGGGCGCTGCCGCCGCCCCGGCTCAAGCTCGTGGCGCTGATGGGCGAGAAGCTGCATTTCGACGCGGGGACGCAGATCATCGCCGAGGGCGAGGCCCCCGACGGAGTCTTCGTCATCCTCCACGGCCAGCTCGAGATCTCCCATGTCGGGCCCGACGGGACCGGGCCGCGGCTGCCGCTCAGCTTCGGCAGCCTCGTCGGCGACGTGCCGCTCCTGTCGGGGCGCAGCTTCGTCGGTGCCGTGACCGCCAAGACGGATGTGGCGGCACTGCGCCTGCCGAAGGATCTGTTCTTCGAACTGCTGGAGACGGTGCCCGATTTCAGCCTTGCGCTGACGAAGGACCTGGCGTCGCGGCTCTATCGCCTCGCCGATTTCACACTGCATGCGGAGAAGGTGCATTGACGATCGGGACCTCGCGATGAGCCTGCAGCAGACGGCGGGACGACGCGCCGGCATGGGCGCCGGCATGGAGCAGGTTTCGTCATGGAGCCGCGACATCCGCTTTGCCTCGGGCATGGTGCTGCTGTTCTTCGCGACCACGCATTTCCTCAATCATGCCGTCGGCATCGCCGGCGTCGCGGCGATGGAGCATGTGCAGGCGTGGCGCTACTGGCTCTGGCATTCCTGGGCGGGGACGGTCGCGCTCTATGGCGCGCTGATCGTCCACCCGTTCTTCGCGCTGCTGCGCGTGGCGCAGCGGCGCACCTTCAAGATGCCGGTGCGCGAGATGCTGCAGATCGCGCTCGGGCTCGCCATTCCGCTGTTTCTGATCGACCACATCGTCGGCACACGCGTGATGGGCAGCATCTTCCATCTCGACGAAAGCTATCCGGCCGTCCTGCGTCGCCTCTGGCCCGGCCTTGCCACCTCGCAGTCCGTGCTGCTGCTGCTGGTCTGGGCGCATGGCATCATCGGCCTGCATTTCACGCTGCGCTCGCGCGATGGCTACCAGCGCTGGCGCGACCCCTTCCTGCTCGCCGCGATCCTGATCCCGATCCTGGCGCTGATCGGTTTCGCGGTCGGCGGGCGAGAGGCGGGCCGCATGACGACGGCGCCCGACATCATCACCGACGCCCAGATCGTGATGTTCAACCAGAATGTGACCTGGGCGAAGACGATCTTCTACGGCCTCGTCGGCGGCTTCGTCGCCTTCGTCGGCATCCGCGAGATCCGTGTGCGGACGACGCGGCAGATCACCGTGCGCTTCGTCGGCCATGGCGTGCGCAAGCTCTCCCCCGGCGCGACCGTGCTGGAGATGTTCCGGCGGTTCGGGATTCCCCATGCGGCGCTCTGCGGCGGGCGGGCCCGCTGCGCCACCTGCCGCGTGCTGGTGCTCGACGGCGGCGACGGCCTGCCGCCGCCGGGGCCCAACGAGGCGAAGCTGCTGCGGCGGATCGCGGCGCCGGACCGGGTGCGGCTCGCCTGCCAGATCCGGCCGCGTGACGATCTCCAGGTGCAGATCCTGCTCGCCTCGCGCCTGAACCCGACGACCCCGGGCCAGGTTGAGACCGACGCCAATATCGGCAAGCGCGGCCTCACCGTGGTCGTTGCCGATCTGCGGGCCTTCTCGGCCCTGTCGGCGCGGCAATTGCCGCAGGAGCTGATCGGGCTCCTCAACCGCTTCTTCGACGAGATGGCGCAGGCGATCACCGCCCATGGCGGCCGCATCGACGCCTTCTACGGCGACGGCTTCATGGCCGTGTTCGGGCTCGAGGGCACGCCGGCGCGCAGCGCGCAGACGGCGATCGCGGCCGCCGCCGACATCGTGCGGGCCGTCGAGGCGCTGAACCGCGAATTCGGCGCGGCGCTGCCGCTGCCGCTGCGCATCGGCATCGGCATTCACAGCGGCCAGGCGATCACGGGCGCGGTCGAGAACGACAGCCTGGGGCGGCGCGACATCACGGTCGGCGAGACCGTGGCGGTGGCGGCGCAGCTCGAACTGGCGACGCGACGCGTGCTGGCCGACATCCTCGTCTCCGAGGACACGATCCGCGCCAGCGGCCGCAGCTATCGCGGCACGACGTCGCTCAAGATCACGATTCGGGGGCGCGAGAAGCCGCTCAGCGCGGTCGGCTTCGCCAGCGCTCCCGAACTCGCCGACGCGGTGGACGACAGCAGGGCGGCCGAGCCGACCCTGATCGAGGCGACGGTCGAGGCCGCTCAGGACGCCGTGGAGGCTGGCGCGGGTGGGGATGGCTTTGCCCCGGCGCCTGCTCCCGAGGCGCCGGCGCCGGTCAAGCCGCGCCGGACACCGCGCCGCAAAGCCGCGGAAAAGGCGCCCGACGATTCCGCGAGCTAGCGCCCTCAGGCCGGCCCATAGGCGAGAAGGTGGCGTTGGTGGAAGCCGGCCGCGCGCAGGGCGGCGTCATTGATCGTCAGCTCCAGGTCGATGGCCGGCGCGTCGCTCCGTGTCGCGGTGAGGGCGCCGATCTGGCCCTGCGCCCGTTCCAGCTCCCGCGCATAGTCGATCACCAGCACCGTGGCGCTCCCCGCCAGGGCGAGCAGCTCGGGCGACACCGCGCCCCGGCGGCCGAAGGGCTTGAGCGAGAGGCCGAGCAGGACCAGCGCATAGGGGCCGGGCGGCGCGAGTTCGACCTGCTGCAGCTTGGCGGCGATGTGGCGCAGCCGGCAGGGCGCGCCGTTCAGCGTGTCCGCCTCATGGGGTGGGATCTTCGGGTCGATGACGGTGACGCTGGCGGGCTGGTGCGTCAGGAAGCCGGTGATCGGCAGGCCGGCGCCGCCGATCTCGACGACATGGGGGCAGTGGCGCACCGCATGCGCCGCCAGCACCTGCCGCAGCCCCGCAGCGGCGGCGGCGAGATGCGGCAGGCGGGTGCCGGCGAGGGCGTCCGCATTGGGGCCGGCTCCGCTGGCCTTTGCGGGCGCGCTTGCATATGGTCCGGCCACCTTCGATCCCCGCTTTCCGAAACGACATGACGTCCGACGCGCCGCCCGACGCCTTCTATGACATTCTGCGCGGCGTCGCAGCCCTGACCGGCAACCGCGTCGTTGGCGATCTCGCGCGCCTCGTCGCCGACGGGATGCCGCCCGATCTCTGGATCGCCTTCAACCACAAGCAGATCGGCTCGAAACGCTGGCTGGTCGACGCGCTGGCGGAGGTTCTGCCGCGGCCGGACGGCCCGGTCTGGGTGCTCGGGGCCTGGTACGGCATCCTCGGCGCCCTGCTGCTCGACGATCCGCGTCTTGCGATCCCCGCCGTCGTCAGCGTCGATCTCGACCCGGGCTGCGCGCCCGTCGCCGAGCGGCTGAACCGCCGCCATCTCGCCGAGGGGCGGTTCCGCGCTGTGACCGCGGACATGACGACGCTGGATTTCGCCACCGAGCAGCCGCAGCCCGGCCTGGTGATCAACACGAGCTGCGAGCATCTGGCCGATGTGCCGGGCTGGCTCGCCACGCTGCCGCCGGGGCTGCCGCTGCTGCTGCAGTCGAACGACTATGTCCGCGAGCCCGACCATCGCAGCTGCGTGCCCTCGCTGGAGGCGTTCCAGGCGCAGGCCGGCCTCTCCGAGACGCTCTTCGCCGGGGCGCTGCCGACGAAGAACTATACCCGCTTCATGCTGATCGGCCGGCGATGACGGAGCCGCATCGGCCCGAAAAGGGGATCCCGATTTTCGGGCAGGCCGATGCGGCCGACAAGGCCCCTCGGATCGCGATCGCGATGAAGGGCTATCCGCGCCTGTCGGAGACCTTCATCGCGCAGGAGCTGCTCGGCCTGCAGCAGCGCGGCCTGCCCTTCGCGATCTGGTCGCTGCGGCGCCCGACCGATGCCGCGCGCCACCTGATGCACGACCAGATCACCGTGCCGGTGCGCTATCTGCCGGAATATCTGCACGAGGAGCCCGGGCGTGTGCTGCGCGGCGTGCTCGGCGCGCTGATGCGGCCCGGCCTGCTGCGGCTGCTGCCGGTCTTTCTGCGCGACATCGCCCGTGATCGCACGCGCAACCGCCTGCGCCGCTTCGGCCAGGCCTGCGTGATGGCGCGCGAGCTGCCGGCGGCGACCACGCATCTTCACGTCCATTACCTGCACACGCCGGCCTCGGTGATCCGCTACGCCGCCCTGCTGCGCGGCATCGGCTGGTCGTTCTCGGCCCATGCCAAGGACATCTGGACGACGCCGGACTGGGAGAAGCGCGAGAAGATCGCGGACGCCGCCTGGGGCGTGACCTGCACGCAGGACGGCCACCGCGAATTGCAGCGCCTGGCCGACCGGCCCGACAAGGTCGCGCTGGTCTATCACGGGCTCGATCTCGGCCGCTTTCCGGCGCCCCCGCCGCGCCCCCCGCGCGACGGCCGCGACCCGGCCGACCCGGTTCGCATCGTCACCATCGGCCGGGCGGTGGAGAAGAAGGGTTTTGATGATCTGCTGGCGGCGCTGGCGCGGCTGCCGGCCGGGCTGCACTGGCGGCTGACGCATATCGGCGGTGGCGAAAAGCTTAAGGCGCTGCAGGCTCAGGCCATAGCGCTGGGGCTCGGAGAGCGCGTGACCTGGGCGGGCCCGAAGGCACAGGGCGATGTCATCGCCGCGCTGCGCGAGGCCGATCTCTTCGTGCTGCCCTCGCGCAAGGCCGGTGACGGTGATCGCGACGGGCTGCCCAATGTGGTGATGGAGGCGGCGAGCCAGGCCCTGCCGATCGTCGCCACCGATTTCGCCGGGATTCCGGAGTTCGTGCGCGATGGTGTCGAGGGGCTGCTGGTGCCGCCCGGCGACGTCGCGGCCCTGGCACAAGCGCTCGCCGCTCTCGCGGAGGCACCGGACCGGCGGGCCGCGCTCGGCCAGGCGGCGCTGGCCCGGTTGACGGGCGCCTTCTCGGCCGCGGCGGGTCTGGACGGGATCGCGGCGCGGCTGCGCGCCTCGGCGGGGCTCGCGCCGTGAGCGTCGCGGGGGAGCCAGCGCGCGTCCTGATCTCGGTGACGCATCTGCTCGGCAGCGGCCACCTGGTGCGGGCGGCGCAGCTGGCGCGGGCCCTGGCCGAGTCTGAATTCGCCGTGACGCTGGCGAGTGGCGGGACGCCGCTGCGCGACATGACGGGCGAGGCCTTCGCCTTCGTGCAGCTGCCCCCGGTCAAGGTCGAGGGGCTGGATTTCCGCAATCTGCTGGACGAAGCGGGCACCCCGATCGAGGCGGGCCGGCTGGCGCGGCGCCGGGCCATGCTCGCCGCGCTGGCGACGACGCTGAAGCCCGATGTCGTCGTGACCGAGCATTTCCCCTTCGGCCGCCGGCAACTGGCGGAGGAATTCCTGACGCTGATCACCGCGGCGAAGGCTGCCAATCCGTCTGCGCTGGTGCTGGCCTCGGTGCGCGACGTGCTGGTGACGCCGCGCCCGGACCGGATCGCGGAGGCGGAGCAGCGTCTGTCCTGCCTGTTCGACGGCGTCCTCGTCCATGGCGACCGGAGCTTCCTGCCGCTGGAGGCCTCCTGGCCGGTTTCGCCAGCCCTGGCGGCGCGGCTGCACTATACGGGCTATCTGGCGCCGCCGCCGGTGACTGCACTCGCATCGGCCGATGGCGAGGGTGCGGGCGAAGTCGTCGTCTCGGGTGGCGGTTCGGCCGCCGCGCTGCCGCTGTTTCGGCTCTGCCTCGCGGCAGCGCGGCTTTGCGATCCCTCGCGTCGCTGGCGCATCCTCGTCGGCAAAGGCGTGGCGGAGAGCGATTTCGCCGCACTGCGGCAATCAGCCTCGCCCAACGTCACGGTCGAGCGCGCGCGAGCGGATTTTCCGGCCCTGCTGGCGCGCTCGGCGCTGTCGATCAGCCAGGCCGGCTACAACACCGTGCTCGACCTCGTCGCGGCGGGGCGGCCGGCGATCGTCGTGCCCTTCGACGAGGGCGCCGAGACGGAGCAGGCGATCCGGGCCGAGGCGATGGAAAAGGCGGGATTGGCGCGCTGCCTGAGGCTGTCGGGCCCTGAGCCGGCCCGCCCGGCCGATCTGGCGGCCGCGGTCACCGCCGCGCTGGCGACCGACGCGCCCGCGCGCCCGGCGATCGATCTCGACGGGGCGGGCCGGGTCGCCGGCCTCCTGAGACGCCTTCTGGCGGCGCGGGCGCACGGCTGACCATCCGACGGCGGCACGGCTCTTGCGATGCCCGGCATGCCTGCCGCGTAGTGCCGACCCGGCGCTTTGCGAATTGCCGGTCCCGGGCTTTGCCTCTAATTAGGGGTCATTGCCTCCCTCCTCGGTCGGCGTCGGGACAACCGGTCTTCCCCGGTCACGCTCCCACGCCCGGAGACTTGATGATGACAACGACGACTGCCGCCGGCCTGCCCGACATCAAGCTGTCGGTGCGCCAGACCTTCGGGATCGATTCGGATCTGGAGGTGCCGGCCTATTCGACGGCCGAGGCGCATGTGCCCGATCTCGACCCCGATTACCGTTTCGACCACGACACCACGATCGCGATCCTGGCGGGCTTCGCCCATAACCGGCGCGTGATGATCTCGGGCTATCACGGCACCGGCAAGTCGACCCATATCGAGCAGGTCGCGGCCCGCCTGAACTGGCCCTGCGTGCGCGTCAACCTCGACAGCCACGTCTCCCGCCTCGATCTCGTCGGCAAGGACGCGATCGTGCTGAAGGAAGGCAAGCAGATCACCGAGTTCCAGGACGGCATCCTGCCCTGGGCGCTGCAGAACAACATCGCGCTCGTCTTCGACGAGTACGACGCCGGCCGCCCCGACGTGATGTTCGTGATCCAGCGCGTGCTCGAGCAGTCGGGCAAGCTGACACTGCTCGACCAGAAGCGCGTCATCCGTCCCCACCCCGCCTTCCGGCTCTTCGCCACCGCCAATACGGTGGGCCTCGGCGACACGTCGGGCCTCTATCACGGCACGCAGCAGATCAACCAGGGCCAGATGGACCGCTGGTCGATCGTGACCACGCTGAACTACCTGCCGCATGACAACGAGGTCGAGATCGTGCTGGCGAAGTCGAAGCACTTCCAGGGCACGCCCGAAGGCCGCAGCGTGATCGACAAGATGGTCCGCGTCGCCGACCTGACCCGCAACGCCTTCATGAACGGCGATCTCTCGACGGTGATGAGCCCGCGCACGGTCATCACCTGGGCCGAGAACGCCGCGATCTTCGGCGATATCGGCTTCTCCTTCCGCGTCACCTTCCTGAACAAGTGCGACGAGATGGAGCGCACGCTGGTGGCCGAGTTCTACCAGCGCTCCTTCGGCAAGGAACTGCCGGAGAGCGCGGCCAACGTGGTCCTGAGCTGACGGTCGTCCCCGCCATGGCGACCCTCCAGCGCGAGACCGATGTCGCGGCGACGAGGGAGGCCGTGGTCGCGGGCTTGAGCGCCTACAACGCGGCCCGGGTCGGGCCGCGCAACAGCGAGCCGCTGGCGCTCAGCCTGCGCGACGAGGCCGGCGTCATCGTCGGCGGGCTGATCGGCGAGCTGAAATGGGAATGGCTCCATGTCGACCTGCTCTGGATCGACGAGGCCCATCGCGGCGCCGGCCATGGCGAGGCGCTGGTCGCGCTGGCTGAGACGACCGCGCGCGAGCATGGCGCGCGGGGCGTCTATCTGAGTACGATGAGCATCCAGGCGCCGCAGTTCTATCCCAAGCTCGGCTACAAGCCCTGCGGCGTGATGGAGGACTATCCCGTCGCGGGCCACCGGATCCACCATTTCGCGAAGGCGCTATGACCCTTTCCAATCGCAAGCCCGGCACGACCAAGGAAGCGCCAGCGGAGCCGCTGAAGCGGGCCATCTCCTCGACGATGAAGGCGATCGCCCGCAAGCCGGAGATGGAAATCGTCTTCGCGGCCGACAAACCCTCGCTCGTCGGCGAGCGCGCCCGCCTGCCGGAACCGCCGCGCAAGCTGACGGCGCAGGACGTCGCGATCCTGCGCGGCCATTCCGATTCGATGGCGCTGCGGCTGGCCTGCCATGACGCCAGCGTGCATCGCCGCGCCGCGCCGGAAGGCGACGCCGCGCGCGCCGTCTTCGACGCGGTCGAGCAGGCCCGCGTCGAATGCGTCGGTGCGCGGCGGATGGCCGGCATGGCCGGCAACATCACCGCCATGCTGGAGGATCGCTACCACCGCGGCGGCCGCTATGAGGAGATCACCGACCGCGCCGACGCGCCGCTGGAGGATGCGCTGGCGCTGATGGTGCGCGAGCGGCTGACGGGCCTGAAGCCGCCCAAGGCGGCGGAGAAGCTGGTCGATCTCTGGCGCGAGCAGATCGAGGCCAAGGCCGGCGCCGATCTCGACCGGCTGTCTAAGGCGGTCGAGGACCAGCGCGCCTTCGCCCGCACCGTGCGCGACATGCTGGCCTCGCTCGACATGGCCGAGCAGACGGCGCAGGGCGAGGACTCGGAGGAGGACGAGGACGACAAGGACCAGTCCTCCGACGAGCAGCAGCAGCAGGATGGCGAGGCCGAGCAGGAGAGCGCCGGCGAGCGCTCCGAGGTCGAGGTCTCCGACGACGCGACCGAGGAACTGCAGGAGGGGGCGACGGAAGCCTCCGACGCGCCCTCGGGAGACTGGGACGAGGAGGACGAGAACTCCGAGGCCGACGAGGCCGGCGAGGCGCCGCGCCCGCGCGAGAGCAAGGCCAACGACCGGCCGCAGACCGACTACAAGCCCTACACCCAGAAGTTCGACGAGATCGTCACGGCCGAAGACCTCTGCGACGCCGAGGAGCTGACGCGCCTGCGCGCCTATCTCGACAAGCAGCTGGCGCATCTCCAGGGCGTCGTGGCGCGGCTCGCCAACCGTCTGCAGCGGCGGCTGATGGCGCAGCAGAACCGCTCCTGGCAATTCGACCTGGAGGAGGGCGCGCTCGATCCGGCCCGCCTGCCGCGCATCATCATCGATCCCTATCAGCCGCTCTCCTTCCGACAGGAATCGGACGTCAATTTCCGCGACACGGTGGTGACGCTGCTGATCGACAATTCCGGCTCGATGCGCGGACGGCCGATCACGGTCGCCGCGACCTGCGCCGACATCCTGGCGCGGACGCTGGAGCGCTGCGGCGTCAAGGTCGAGCTGCTCGGCTTCACCACGCGGGCCTGGAAGGGCGGTCTCTCGCGCGAGAGCTGGCTGCAGTCGGGCAAGCCGGCCAATCCCGGCCGCCTCAACGACCTCCGGCACATCATCTACAAGGCGGCCGATGCACCCTGGCGGCGGGCGCGCAAGAATCTCGGCCTGATGATGCGCGAGGGGCTGCTCAAGGAGAACATCGACGGCGAGGCGCTGGACTGGGCGCACAAGCGCCTGCTGGCGCGGCCCGAGCAGCGCAAGATCCTGATGGTGATCTCGGATGGCGCACCGGTCGACGATTCGACGCTGTCGGTGAATTCCGGCAACTATCTCGAGCGGCATCTGCGCCACATCATTGCCGAGATCGAGACGCGCTCGCCGGTCGAGCTGATCGCCATCGGCATCGGCCATGACGTCACCCGCTATTACCGCCGCGCCGTCACCATCGTCGATGCGGAGGAGCTCGGCGGGGTGATGACCGAGAAGCTCGCCGAACTCTTCGAGGAGGATGCGGGGCTGAACGGCGGGCCGTCGCGCGGGCCGCGGCGGCGGACGTGAGGGTTATTGTTCCTTCGGGCGCTTCGTTGCGATGCGCCTGACCCGCCGTGCCGCGCTGGCCGGCCTGGGGGCGGTCGCCGCCGCCCGTCCGGCCCTGGCCGAGACGCCCGACACCAGCCGCATCCCCGTCGCCGTCTCGGCGCGGCCGATCGCCGCCTTCGAGCCGCGCAACCCCGAGAAGACGCGCTTCGGCCGTCTCGACTTCCGCAGCGGGCTCGTGCTCAGCGGCAGCCATTCGCGCTTCGGCGGGTTGTCGGGGCTGTGGCGCGGGCCGGGCGGAACCGATCTCGTCGCCGTCACCGACAACGGCTTCTGGCTGACGGGCACGCTCGCCTCGCGCAATGGCCGGCTGACCGGGCTCGAGGGCGCGGAACTGGCGCCGATCCTCGGCAGTTCGGGCCGGCCGCTGCACCGCTCGCGCTACTATGACACCGAGAGCCTGTGCATCGCCGACGGCATCGCCTATCTCGGCGTCGAGCGCACCCATGACGTGCTGCGCTTCGACTGGGCCACTGAGGGCGTGATGGCGCGGGCGCGGATCGTGCCGGTGCCGCGCGAGGTCAAGCGCCTGCCGGACAATCGCGGGCTGGAGGCGATCGGCGTGGTGCCGCCCGGGCAGCCTCTGGCGGGTGCGATCGTTGGCATCGCCGAACGCTCGGGCGCGGAAGACGAGCCGACGCTCGGCGTCATCCTCGGGCGCCAGCCGGGCTTGTTCAGGGTGATCAGGCATGGCGGCTTCGACATCACCGACCTCGCCTTCCTGCCAGACGGCGACCTGCTGTTGCTGGAGCGCTGGTATCGCGCGCTGCGCGGCGTCGGCATGCGGATCCGGCGAATCCCGGCCGCGAGCCTGAAGGCCGGCGCGCTGCTCGACGGGCCCGCCCTGATCGAGGCCGATCTCGGCCAGGAGATCGACAACATGGAAGGGCTGTCGGTCCATCAGGACGGCCTGAAGACCGTGCTGACCCTGATCTCGGACGACAATTTCTCGTTCCTGCAGCGGACGGTGCTGCTGGAGTTCGTTCTCGCCTGACGAAAGCCGTCATTGCGAGCGCAGCGAAGCAATCCTGGCGTCGTAGAGCGCGTCCATCTGGATTGCTTCGCTACGCTCGCAATGATGTCGCGCTGTCGCCCCCAACGAAAAAAGCGGCCTCGCGGCCGCTTCCTTCAGACCCGAAAAGGCTCGTCCGCTCAGGCGGTGGCGAGCTTCTTCTCGATGTCGCGCTTCAGCGTCAGGGCGCCGGTCGACAGATCGGAGGCCGAGGCCTTGATCAGGAAGGCGTCGAGGCCGCCACGATGGTCGACCGTGCGCAGGGCATTGGCCGAGACGCGCAGCCGCACGGAGCGGCCGAGCGCATCCGACTGCAGCGTGACGTTGACGAGGTTGGGCCGGAAGACGGTCTTCGTCTTGCGGTTCGAGTGGCTGACGAGGTGGCCGGTGAGGGTGGCCTTCCCGGTCAGTTCGCAACGGCGCGCCATGGTATCGTTCCCTAAATCCAACCGGCTGGCTCAAACAAAAATGCCGACACGCGACGTGCCGGACATGAGCACCGGAAGTCAAATTGAAGTCGCGGTTCCATAGCCAAGGCCGGGGGGGCCGTCAAGGAAAACCGCGTGCCGCCGCGCGGATAAGGAGCGCAATGTCCGCGTCGGCGTCGCCGCGGCATCTGGGCGCTCGCCAAACCCGGCGAAAGCGGTCACGATTCGGACCGATTCGCAGTGCATGTCGGCATGGCCTGCCGTCTGGAGGAATTGGATGAAACCCGCCATCGCATCGTCCCTGGGCGGGTGGATTCTCGCCGTCGGAGCCGCGACGCTCGGGCTTCCCGCGGCCGCCGCCTCGCTCGACGCGCGCTACGACGTGTCGTTGCTGGGGCTGACGCTCGGCACGGCGAACCTCACCGGCGGCATCGAGGGCTCGACTTACAAGCTCGACCTCACGGCTAAGCTCACGGGCCTGATCGGTGGCTTCACCGGCGGGCGCGGCTCGGGGGCCGCCAGCGGCAGCCTGAACGGCACGAAGCTCTCGCCGACCAGTTTCGCCGTCAGTTCGGCGAGTTCGAGCGAGAGCCGCACCGTGCGCATGGCGCTCGACAGCAACACCGTCGCGGCCGTCGAGATCGAGCCGCCGATCGATGCCAAGCCGGACCGCGTGCCGCTGAACGACGGCCATCGCCGCAACGTGATCGATCCGCTCAGCGCCTTCCTGATGCCGGTCGTCGGCAAGGGGCTGGCCAATGCCTGCAACCGGACGCTCCAGATCTTCGATGGCGCGGCGCGCTACGACATCAAGATGACCCAGGCGGGCACGCGCGAGGTCAAGCTCGAGGGCTATAGCGGCCCGGTCGCGGTCTGCCAGGTGCGCTATGTGCCGATCGCGGGGCATCGCTCGGAGCGGCCGAGCACGAAGTTCATGATCGAGAACCGCGACATCAGCACCTGGCTGGCGCCGGTCGCCGGGACCAATGTCCTGGTGCCCGTGCGGGTCTCGGTGAAGACGATGATCGGCACCGCCGTGCTCGAAGCCTCGAGCTTCAAGGTCGATCCGGGCATGACCGCGAGCACGGCCAGGAACTGAGGCGGCTGGCGCCGATCGCCGAGCTCTGCTGTCCGGAAACTCGCGTCATCCTGGGCAACCGAAGGTCGTCCCGGGATCCATCGTAAGACGCGACATCGCCCCAGGATGGATCCCGGCCTGCGCCGCTTCGCGGCTTGTCCAGGATGACGCAGACGGTTTGAGCCTCGCCTCAGTGCGCCGTCGATTTCGAGAAGAGATTGATCACCAGCACGCCCGCCACGATCAGCGCCATGCCCAGAATGGCCGGCGCATCGAGCTTCTGGCCGAACAGGATACGGGCGATGATGCTGATCATGACGATGCCGACGCCCGACCAGATGGCGTAGGCGACGCCGACGGGGATCGTCCGCAAGGTCAGGGTCAGGAAGTAGAAGGCGCTGAGGAAGGCGGCGAGCATGATCATCGTCGGCACGGGCCGCGTGAACTCGTTCGATGCCTTGAGCGCCGAGGTCCCGATGACCTCGCTGACGATCGCCGCCGCCAGGTAGAGGTAGCTGGCGCTGCCGAAGCTCATGCGGCCTTCGCGCTCTTGAGGAACGTGCCCATCCGCTCCAGCGCGCGCTCGATGTTCTCCAGCGAGTTGGCGTAGGAGAGGCGGATATAGCCCTCGCCATGGACGCCGAAATCCGGGCCGCCGATGGTGGCGACGCCGGTCTCCTCGAGGAGAGCGGAAGCGAGCTTCTTGGCCTTCCAGCCGGTCTGCGAGACGTTCGGGAAGGCGTAGAAGGCCCCCTTCGGCACGATGCAGGAGACGCCGGGCAAGGCGTTGAGCCCCTTCATCACCGCCTTCCGGCGCCGGTCGAACTCGGCCAGCATCATCGCGACCGCGTCCTGCGGGCCGGTCAGCGCCGCGAGACCGGCCCACTGGGCGGGTGCGTTGACGCAGGAATGCGAGTTCACCGCCAGCTTGCGGGCGTTGTCGTAGAGGGGCTTGGGCCAGATCGACCAGCCCATGCGCCAGCCGGTCATGGCATAGGTCTTCGACCAGCCGTTGAGCAGGATCAGCCGGTCCCGGATCTCGGGGTAGCTCAGCAGGCAGACATGCTGCTCGCCGTCATAGAGCATCTGGTCGTAGATTTCGTCGGACATGATCGCGACGTCGGGGAACTTCGCCAGCCCGGCGACGAGCTTGTCGACCTCGGCCTTGGGCGTGACGCCGCCGGTCGGGTTGGCCGGCGAGTTGACGATCAGCAGCCGCGTCTTCGGGGTGATCAGCGCGAGCGTTTCCTCGGCCGAGAAGGCGAAGCCGTTCTCCTCGCGGATCGGCACCGGAACCGGCGTCGCGCCGGTGTACTCGATCATCGAGCGGTAGATCGGGAAGCCGGGATCCGGATAGAGGATCTCGGCGCCGGGCTCGCCGAACATCAGGATCGCCATGAACATGGTGACCTTGCCGCCGGGCACGATCATTACGCTCTCGGGCGAGACCTCGACCTGGAAGCGCTTGTGCAGATCGGCAGCGACCGCCTCGCGCAGCGGCAGGATGCCGTTGGCCGGGGTATAGCCGTGATGGCCATCGCGCAGCGCCTTCACGGCGGCTTCGACGATGTGGTCGGGCGTCGGGAAGTCGGGCTGGCCGATGCCGAGATTGATGATGTCCTTGCCCTGGCGCTGCAACTCGGTGGCGCGCGCCAGAACGGCGAAGGCGTTCTCCTCGCCGATGCGGGCGAAGGCGGGGACGACATGGAGTGTCATGGCGGGCTTCCTCGGGATCGGTCGCGATGCGGCCCGCTCAGGGGGGCCTTGCCTTCTCTTGGCGTCAAACCGGCCCTGGCGTCAAACCGGATCGCCCGGCGACCGCCGCCGCCACTTGCGACATGATTGCATGCTGTATGCAGGCTGCGTAAATAGTATGACTATCGACCGGATCGGCTCTTGCCGCGCCGGGGACGATGGGCATGATGAGCCTGTCTCAGATTGGTAGAAGCAGAGATCGGCAAGCGGCCGCCAGTGTCCGCGCCGTGCGAGAGGAAGACGAGGATGGCCAAGACCCCGGACAGCAACACGCCGCGCGGCGATCGCCCGGCCGCGACGACGAAGAAGAAGGCGCCGCGCCGGATCAAGCCGGCGCAGCTGCGCTCGAAGGCCTGGTTCGACAATCCGGCCAATGCCGACATGACGGCGCTCTATATCGAGCGGACGATGAATTTCGGCCTGTCGCGCGATGAGCTGCAGTCGGGCCGGCCGATCATCGGCATTGCCCAGACCGGCTCGGACATCGCCCCCTGCAACCGCCACCATCTCGAGCTCGCCCACCGCGTCCGCGACGGCATCCGCGAGATGGGCGGCGTGCCCTTCGAGTTCCCGATCCATCCGATCCAGGAGACCTGCAAGCGGCCGACTGCCTCGCTCGACCGCAACCTGCAGTATCTCAGCCTCGTCGAGATCCTCTACGGCTACCCGATCGACGGCGTCGTGCTGACGACCGGCTGCGACAAGACCACCCCGGCGCAGATCATGGCCGCCGCGACGGTCGACATTCCGGCCATCGCCCTGCCGGGCGGGCCGATGCTGAACGGCAATTTCCGCGGCGAGCGCACCGGCTCGGGCACGATCGTGTGGAAGGCGCGCCAGATGATGGCGGCCGGCGAGATCGACTACAAAGGCTTCGTCGAACTCGTCGCCTCCTCGGCGCCCTCGGCCGGCCATTGCAACACGATGGGCACGGCCTCGACGATGAACTCGCTCGCCGAGGCGATGGGCATGACCCTGCCGGGCGGCGCCGCCATCCCCGCGCCGTATCGCGACCGCTACGAGATGGCCTATCTGACCGGCAAGCGCATCGTCGAGATGGTCTGGGAGAACCTGGTTCCCTCCAAGATCCTGACGCGCGAGGCCTTCGAGAACACCATCGTCATCAATTCGGCGATCGGCGGCTCGACCAATGCGCCGATCCACGTCAACGCGATCGCCAAGCATATCGGCGTTCCGCTCGACAACGAGGACTGGACGAAGATCGGCTACGATGTCCCGCTGCTGGTCAACCTGCAGCCGGCCGGCGAGTATCTCGGCGAGGATTACTACCGTGCCGGCGGCGTTCCCGCCGTGGTCGCCGAGCTCGTCGCCAAGGGCAAGATCAAGCCGGCGATCACCGCCAATGGACGCACGCTCGCCGAGAATTGCGAGGGCTTCTTCTCGGTCGACCGGCGCGTGATCAAGCCCTATGACGAGCCGATGAAGGCGCAGTCGGGCTTCCTCAACCTGTCCGGCAACCTGTTCGATTCCGCGATCATGAAGACCAGCGTGATCACGCCGGAGTTCCGCAAGCGCTACCTGGAAAACCCGAAGGATCCCAACGCTTTCGAGGGCCGCGCCATCGTCTTCGACGGGCCGGAGGACTACCACCACCGCATCGACGATCCGGCGCTCGCCATCGACGAGCACTGCATCCTGTTCATCCGTGGCGTCGGGCCGATCGGCTATCCCGGCGCGGCCGAGGTGGTGAACATGCGGCCGCCGGATTATCTCATCAAAAAGGGCGTCTCGGCGCTCGCCTGCATCGGCGACGGGCGCCAGTCCGGCACCTCGGGCTCGCCCTCGATCCTGAATGCCTCGCCGGAGGCGGCGACGGGCGGCGGGCTCGCGCTGCTGAAGACGGGCGACATGGTGCGCATCGACCTGACCAAGCGCACCGCCGACATCCTGATCTCGGATGAGGAACTGGCGCAGCGGCGCGCCGCGCTGAAGGCGGCCGGCGGCTACAAATATCCCAAGAGCCAGACGCCCTGGCAGGAGATCCAGCGCAAGATCGTCGGCGAACTCTCCGAGGGCATGGTGCTGAAGCCGGCGGTCAAGTACCAGAAGATCCACAAGAAATTCGGTGTGCCGCGCGACAATCACTGACTGGGTGCCTCGTCATGCTCGGGCTTGACCCGAGCATCTCCGGCAAGAGATTCTCGGGTCGGCGCATGCGCCGCCCGAGAATGACGTTGACGAGCGCCATTCCGCCTGCGCAACGGCGCCGATCCTGTTGCGCGCAGCGCCTGGGGCTGACAAGGCGGCGCTTTGCGGACACTATGCGCCTCCGGCTGCCAATGCGTCTCTGAAACGATTTAAAATGGCCTATTCCCCTCAGGTCGATGCCTTTCGCGCGCTCCACGAGTCCGGCTGCTTCGTCATGCCGAACCCGTGGGATCTCGGTTCGGCGCGCTGGTTGCGCGGGCAGGGCTTCAAGGCTCTGGCGACGACGAGCGCGGGCTTTGCCTTCACGCAGGGGCGGGCCGACCAGGACGTGCCGCGCGACATGATGCTCGCGCATATCGCCGAGATGGTGAAGGCGGTGCCCGACGTGCCGGTGAACGCCGATTTCGAGAATGGCTATGCCGACACGCCCGACGGCGTCGCCGCCAACGTCAAGCTCTGCGTCGCGACCGGAGTCGCGGGGCTGTCGATCGAGGACGCGACGGGGCGCGAGGGCGATCCGCTCTATCCGTTCGAACTCGCCGTGGACCGGGTCCGCGCCGCGCGCAAGGCGATCGACGAGACCGGTTCCGGCGTGGTGCTGACGGCGCGGGCGGAGTGCTTCCTGACCGGTCATCCCGAGGCGCAGGCGGAGTCGGTCCGGCGCCTCGAGGCCTATCGCGAGGCGGGAGCCGATGTGCTCTACGCGCCGGGCGCGCGAAGCGCCGAGCAGATCGCCGCGATCGTCGCCGCGGCAGGCGGCAAGCCCGTCAATGTCGTCGTCTTCGCCGATTTCGGCCTGACCGTCGCCGATTTCGAAGCCCTGGGCGTCCGCCGCCTGTCGACGGGCGCCGCCTCGGCGCGATCCGCCTGGGCGGGCTTCGTCGAATCGACCCGCCTGATCGTGGAGGGCGGCAGCTTCGCGGGTTTCGCTGGCAATGCGCCGTCGCGGCGGCTCGACCCGTTCTTCCGTGAAGACCTGAAGGCGCGCTCATGAGCCGGTCACTGCTGATCGCGCCGGCCTGGCTCGGGCAGAGCGGCCTCTGGACGCTCGACGCCAAGGGCCGCCGAAGCGCCGTCGATGCCGAGGATGTCGGGCTGAGCGAGGATCTGGCGGACCGGCTGGAAGCCTGGATGGACGCCTTCGACGCGATCTACGACGAGGATGCCGAGGCCCGCTCGCGCTTTCCCAGCGACGCCGAGCAGCGCGCCTGGGAGGCCGAGGGCCACACCATCACCGCGGCGGTCGCGGCCGAACTCGGCGCGGGGTGGTCGGTCTTCGCCGATCTCACCGGCTGGCAGGAGATGACGAAGCCATGAGCCATGCGACCCCGGCAGCCGACGGCAATCCCGTCCTGAACTGGACGGCGCCGCCCTTTCCGCCGGCGCGTGTGCTGGAGGGGCGCTACTGCCGGCTCGAGCCGATCGACCCCACCCGCCATCTCGACGACATCTGGGCCGTGAATGCCGGCCACGACCACATCTGGCAGTGGATGCCGGCGGATCCGCCGCAGACGCGCGAGGCCTATCGCGAGTTGCTGGCGATGATGGTGTCGAAGTCGGGCATCGTGCCCTTCGCGATCATCGACAGGGCCGACGGCAAGCCCAAGGGGCATCTCTGGCTGATGGAGATCAGGCCCGATCACGGCGTCTTTGAGGTCGGCTACATCACCTATTCGCCGGAACTGCAGCGGACCCGCGTTGCCACCGAGGCGATCCATCTTTGCGGCGGCTACGGTTTCGCGCTCGGCTACCGGCGCTTCGAGTGGAAGTGCAACAATTTGAACGAGCCGTCCAAGCGCGCGGCGCTGCGCTTCGGCTTCCGCTATGAGGGCCTTTTCCGCCAGCACATGGTGGTCAAGGGCCGCAACCGCGACACCGCCTGGTTCTCGATCCTCGACAGCGAATGGCCGGCGGTCAACGCCGCCTTCGAGGCCTGGCTCGATCCGGGCAATTTTGATTCAGACGGCCATCAGAAGGCGCGTCTCGAGAGCTTCAGGGCCGCGCAGGCCTGATGTCACCACCAAGAAACGCGAAGGCGAGGACAACAGCATGGCAGGACGTTTGAAGGGCAAGGTCGCGGTCGTCACCGCCGCCGGCCAGGGCATCGGGCGCGCGATCGCGGAGGCCTTCGTCGCCGAGGGCGCGACCGTCTGGGCGACCGACAAGGACGTCACGCTGCTCGAGGGCATTCCCAAGGCGAAGAAGCGCAAGCTCGACGTGCTCTCCAACAAGGCGGTCGAGGCGTTCGCGGCGAAGGTCGGGACGATCGACATCCTCGTCAACGCCGCCGGCTACGTCCACCATGGCACGGTGCTCGACACCGACGACAAGGCCTGGGATTTCTCCTTCGACCTCAACGTCACCTCGATGCACCGCACGATCAAGGCGTTCCTGCCGGGCATGCTGGCGAAGGGCGCGGGCTCGATCGTCAACATCGCCTCGGGCGCGGGTTCTGTCCGCGGCATCCCGAACCGCTACGCCTATGGCACGACCAAGGCGGCGGTGATCGGGCTGACCAAGGCGGTCGCGGCCGACTTCATCAAGAAGGGCATCCGCTCGAACGCGATCTGCCCGGGCACGATCCAGTCGCCCTCGCTTGACCAGCGCATCAAGGATCTGGCGACCTCGACCAAGACCACGGAAGCCGCCGCGCGGCAGGCCTTCATCGACCGTCAGCCGATGGGCCGGCTCGGCACGGCGCAGGAGATCGCCTGGCTCGCCGTCTACCTCGCCTCCGACGAGGCGAGCTACACCACCGGCCAGATCCATCTCGCCGATGGCGGCTTCGCTCTCTGAGCGCACAAGAACAACAACAGGGAGGAAGCCCATGCATATTCTCGTTCTCGGTGGGGCCGGCATGGCCGGCCGCAAATTCATCGAGCGTCTCGCCCGTGACGGCGCTCTCGGCGGAAAGCCGATCGCGAAGGTGACGGCGCAGGACGTCGTCCCGGCGCAGGCGCCCAAGGGCGCGGCCTTCGCTTTTGATGCCATCGTCTCGGATCTGTCGGTTCCCGGCGAGGCTGAGAAGCTGATCGCCTCGCGGCCCGGGCTCATCGTGCATCTGGCGGCGGTCGTCTCGGGCGAGGCCGAGGCCGATTTCGAGAAGGGCTACAAGATCAACCTCGACGGCACGCGCTTCCTGTTCGAGGCGATCCGCCTGACCGGCGACGGCTACAAGCCGCGGGTGGTCTTCACCTCGTCGGTCGCCGTGTTCGGTGCGCCGTTCCACGACAAGATCGGCGACGAGTTCTTCACGACGCCGCTGACCAGCTACGGCACGCAGAAGGCGATCTGCGAACTGCTGCTCTCCGATTATTCGCGCCGCGGCTTCTTCGACGGGCTCAGCATCCGCTTCCCGACGATCTGCGTGCGGCCGGGATCGCCCAACAAGGCGGCGTCGGGCTTCTTCTCCAACATCATCCGCGAGCCGCTGAACGGCATCGACGCGGTGCTCCCCGTGTCGGACCAGGTGCGCCATTGGCACGCCTCGCCGCGCTCGGCCGTCAATTTCCTGCTCCATGCCGCGACCATGGACCTGGCGGCCGTCGGTCCCCGCCGCGCGCTGAACATGCCGGGCTATTCCTGCACGGTGGCCGAGCAGATCGAGGCGCTGCGCAAGGTCGCGGGCGACGGCGTCGTGGCGCGCATCAAGCGCGTGCCCGATCCGGTGATCGACAAGATCGTCGAGGGCTGGCCGCGCAATTTCGACCCGCAGCGGGCGATCGCACTCGGCTTCAAGGCCGAGTCGAGCTTCGACGAGATCATCCGCATCCATATCGAGGACGAACTCGGCGGGACGTTCGTGAAGTAGGTCGAACTGTTCGTCATGCTCGGGCTCGACCCGAGCATCTCCTGATCGAGATTCCCGGGTCGGCGCAGAGCGCCGCCCGGGAATGACGTGGAACGCTTACGCCGGGCAGGGTTCGCACGGCGTGTCGATGGCGACGGAGGGCTCGATCTCCGGCGCATGGGTCCAGCCGCTCGTGCCCCAGCTCTTCAGCGCCGCCCAGGTCGAGCGGTCGAGCCGGTACTGCTCGCAGGGGAAGAGGCCGCCGCGGGCCGGCAGAGACTTCAGGAACGAGCCCTCGGCGCGGAAGCCCGACTTCTCCAGCACGCGCTTGGAGGCGGGGTTGATGACGCGCGCGTCGGCCTCGATCGCCTTGATCTCGCTCAGCGAGAACACGGTATCGATCAGCGCCTGGGTGGCCTCCGTCGCCAGCCCCTTGCCCCAATGGCCCGTGCCCAACCAATAGCCGATGAAGGGCACGCCCGTGGCCTGGCGATGCGCGCCGATCATGCCGATCAGCTCGTTGGGCTTGGACCGCGGCGTGATCGCCAGCACCAGATGTTCACCCAGCGCATTGCCCTTGCGCATGGCGAAGATGAAGGGCTCGACCGCATCCACGGGGTAGGGATGCGGGATCGAGGCCGTCATCTCGGCCACGGCTTTCTCCCCGGCCTGACGCAGGATGGCGGAAGCGTCCGCCATGCGCGGCCAGCGCAGCCAGAGGCGGCGGGTCTCGAGCCGGAAGACATCGTCGCGGGTCAATTCGGGGAACATCGGGTCTCTCCGTCGGCGCAAACGAAAAAGGGAGCTGGGATTTGGTCCCACCTCCCTTTCGCTGACCTTGGGTGACCCCGTAGAGGGCTGGACCCCTGATCCGTTCCGGTTCGATGGAACCGGCGGATCGGAGAAGTCCCTATCCGCCGTCTTATTCTGCGGCCTCTTGGGCCGGGACTACGTTCACGAAAGCTCGGCCGAGTTTCGTCGTGAATCGGACTCGGCCGGCCGTGGTCGCAAAGAGGGTATGGTCTTTGCCCATGCCGACATTGACGCCGGCATGCCAACGGGTTCCGCGCTGGCGGATGATGATGTTGCCCGGAATGACGGCCTGGTCGCCGAACTTCTTCACGCCGAGGCGCTTGCTTTCGGAGTCGCGACCGTTGCGGGACGAGCCGCCTGCCTTTTTGTGAGCCATAACGCCCTACCTCAAAACTGATGTGGTCTCTCTAACCCGAATCGGCGGCAAAAGCCAGCCGGTTCGGGCGGGGAAGCGAAAACGGGACTGACGGGAGGCGTCAGTAGTCCTCGCCGGAAGCCAGCTCGGCCTGGTCGGCCTTGGCCCGCGGGGGCTTGCCGGCCAGGAGCTCCTTGGCCTGCACGACCCACTCCTCGCGGGTGGCGCGGCCGCGGAGCTTGAGCTCCTCGTCCCACTTGGCGACGTCGGCCTCGGTCCAGGCGGCGATGTCGTTCCAGGAGGTGATGCCGGCGGCGCGCAGCTTCTTCTCGATGGTCGGGCCGACGCCCGAGATCAGCGAGAGGTTGGAGGCGTCCAGCGCACCGGCCTCGGCCTTGGCGGCCTTCGGAGCCTTCGCGGCGGGCTTGGCCTTGGCCTCGGCAGCGCCGGCCTGAAGCGCGACGGCCGAAGCCTCGCCCTTCTTCATCTCCGGCTTCTTGCCGCCGGTGAGAATGTCGGTGATGCGGATGACCGTCAGCTCGGCGCGGAAGCCACGCTTGCGCTTCGAATTCTGGCGGCGACGCTTCTTGAAGGCGATGACCTTGTCGCCGCGAGCCTGCTCGACGATCTCGGCGGCAACCGTGATCTCGGAGAGGGCCTTGGCGTCGAGCGTGGTCTTCTCGCCGTCGGTGAGCATCAGCACGGTGTCGAAGGCGACGGTGTCGCCCGGGTTGCCTTCGATCTTGGCGGTGGTGATGCGATCGTTGGCGGTCACGCGGAACTGTTTTCCGCCGGTCTTGATGACTGCGAACATTTTATCCTCCATGTTCGGCCCCGCCCTGTCACGGCCTCGACGAGGCGCATGCGGGACGGCTTTTTGGCAGTCGTTACGGGTCAGGGTTCGCTCTCGAAGGCCCCGGCTCGCGCAGGGCGAGACGAAAGGGCCAAAAGAGATCAGGCGCGGGTTTCCCCACGCCGGACGAGGCTCGATAGTCGCTGGGGTCGCAGAGGTCAAGCGAAAGCGTCGCGAACCCTGCCGAATGCGACGCGGCAAAGACGGCGCGGGACAGAATGCGTCCGGCGCGCGAGCGAAGGCTTGTTTTGGCCGAACGCCGCGTGTAGTAACCAGCCCGCTTCGACCGAAGGCGACCGCGGACAGGTGGCAGAGTGGTTGAATGCACCGCACTCGAAATGCGGCATACCCGCAAGGGTATCGGGGGTTCAAATCCCTCCCTGTCCGCCATCATCCCGCTCAGGGTATGATCCAAAAAGGAGTTCTGAAAAATCAGGGGCTTGCAGCCGCCCGAGTGGTGCACACGGGTGGTACGCAATGGCTCTCGCAATGTCGCGCCCCTGGAAGCATCCCAAGACCGGAATCCACTGGTTTCGCAAGCGCGTCCCGGGCGCGCTCGGCGCCCTGATCGGCAAGACCGAGGAGAAGCAGAGCCTCTGAACCCGAGACCCGTCCGAGGCCAAGCTCGAACAGGCGGAGGTGTTCGTCGCCGTCGAGACGCGCCGGGCCGACCTGAAAGTCGGCCCGCGTTCGCTGAGCGAGCGCGAGGCGCAGAAGGTCACCCGATCCGCTCACGACACCTGGCTCGCCCGCGATCCGATCAGCCGAGGACTCGATAGGGCCCGAGACGCGCCGCATGGCGCTGGACGAGGTCGAGGCCGAACGCAGTGGGGCGCAGCGCCGGCGCCCGGTCATGGATCTCGATGCCGGCGCGCGCGCCGAACAGGCGCTTGCCGTAGCAGATCAGGCTTTCAAGGGACTGCATGATGAAGACCGTCGTCGCCAGCATCTCGCGGTAGGCGGCTTCGGCGCTCTCCTCGTTACCGGCGTTGAGCCGCGCATGCGCGGCCAGTGCATAGTCGATCGTATCGGGGGCGAGGATCATCCCGGCGCAACCGGCACGAAAATTATCGATCAGTTCGAGGCCGCCGCGGCCGTTCATGACCGGCAGTTGCCCATCCGTCGCCTCGATCAGATGCCGGATCTCCACGACCGAACCCTCGCCCTTGACGAGGCAGATATTCGGATGCTGCGCGACCAGCGCGCGAATGTCATCGGCGGAGAGGCCGCGCCCCATATAGGCCGGCGCGTTCTGGATCGCGACCGGCAGCGACGTCGCCTCGGCGACGCGCCCGAAGAAGCGGATGTACTCTGCCGCGCCGAAGCTTCCGACCATCGGTGGCTGCAGGATCACCCAGTCGGCCCCCGCCGCCTCGGCCGCGCGGACCTGCTCGACCTGCTCTGCGACCGACGAACCGAAGATCGTGAAGGCCAGTGGTACGCGCCCGTTCGTATCCTCGGCGACCCACTCCATCACCATTCGCCGCTCGGTTACGCCGAGCTTCGAGACCTCGGTCGCGAGCCCTAGAGCCGCCATCCCGTGGACGCCGAGCCCGAGACAGATCTCGACCTGCTTGCGCATCGCCTCGCGGTTCAGCCGCTCCTGCGCATCGAACAACGCATAGACGATCGCGTGAATGCCCGTGAATGGCGGCTTGAAGTCCATCTCGTTTCCTCCCCGTGGTTCAGCATTGAGGCGCGACCCTACCGCAGGTGGCGTTTAAGTTATTCAATTAAAACGGTTATCGTCACTGAGACAGCGGTCACGATCGGCGCCGCTCGTGATCCCTCTCTGAACGGTGATAGGCCATCCATGTCAGCGGGTTAAAGGCAGAATTCGTGGGGTCAATCTTTGGCGCTTCGTCACAGTCTACGAGCCCAACCGGGGTTGAGTGCGGGCCCTGTGAACCCGCCTGGGTCCGCTGGACGACAGGTCACAGGACTGGTACACGCGATCAAAATCTGCGGCTCTCAAGTTATTGAATTTATTGATCTCTCTGGAGAATTTTGACAATCCCTCCCGGTCCGCCACTTCCCCGCCGCCGAAGGATTTTCCAGGATACCTCAGGCGAGTCGCTGCCGTTCCGGACGGCGAGCTTTTGCCGTGCACCCTCTTCAGGGCCGATGGCGCTGCGGTCTCGGCGGCTCTGCCACCGCCGCGGCTGCATGACAGTTGTTTAGAGGGTCTTCCGTGGAAACGTCGCTCTACCTGCCGGTTAAGGCGTTCCTCGAGGCGCTGGGCTACACCGTCAAGGGCGAGGTCGGGCCTTGCGATCTCGTCGGGGTGCGGGCCGGCGACCCGAGCGTGGTGGTGATCGGCGAGCTCAAGCTGACCTTCAATCTCGAGCTGATCCTGCAAGGCGTCGACCGCATGAGCATCGGCGACGAGGTCTGGCTGGCGGCGCGGCTGTCGGCCCGGGGCAAGGGCCGCGAGAGCGATCCGCGCTACCGCAATCTCTGTCGCCGGCTCGGTCTCGGGCTGCTGGGGGTCGCCGCATCCGGCCAGGTCGACGTGCTCGTGTCCCCGGTTGCACCGACGCCGCGCAAGGACCCGAAACGGCGGTCCCGTCTCGTGGATGAACACCGGCGTCGCCAGGGCGATCCCGTCGTTGGCGGCGGCACGCGCCGACCGGTGATGACCGCCTATCGCCAGCAGGCGCTGGCCTGCGCGGCGGCAATGGTGGAGGGGCCGCAACGGCCGCGCGACCTCAAGCCGACCTGCCCGGACGCGCAGAAGATTCTGCACCGCAACGTCTATGGCTGGTTCGAGACAACGGGTCGCGGCGTCTATGCGTTGACCGCGGCGGGGCGGGATGCGCTCGCGACATGGCGACCGGCGCTGCAATCCGGGGCCGCTTCCGCAGCCGAATGACGGATCGGCTCGCCGGTTTCGTGGCGGCCGGCGAAGGTCCCGTGACGCTTCCTTGACAGCGGGGCGGGCGCGCCATCATGGTGGCCGCTGTTCCAAGGGGTGCCTCGCGAGGAGGCTGAGATTCCGCCGGTCGGGCTTTTGTCCGACAGCGCGGTGACCCTCCGAACCTGATCCGGGTCATGCCGGCGTAGGGATGCGGGACATCGGGCGGCGCCACGACGCCCCTTTTCCAGGCTCACGCCGTCATTTTCGGATCGTCAGGCTTAAGGCCCGGCATGTTGCCGGGCGACGGGCCTTGCGGGAAGGCGCGAGCGGACGTGACGCAGAGCGAGATCATCGAGGCCCTGCTGGCCTTCATCGAGCAGGACGACGCGTCCGAGGCGGCGTTCGAGCGCATGGCGCTGGCCGTCTTCGCTTATCAGTTCGCCCACAACGCACCCTATCGGTGCTTCGCGATCCAGCGCGGGCGCACCACGCTCACCGTCCGCAGCTGGCGCGACATTCCGGCCGTGCCGATCAGCGCCTTCAAGACCCTGACTCTGAGTTGCACGCCGCCCGAGGCGGCCGTGCGCATCTTCATGACCAGCGGCACGACGCAGGGCGGGGTGCGGGGCAAGAGCCACCACCCGACAATGGCCGTCTGGGACCGCTCGATGCTGGTGAATTTCCGCCGCCGCTTCATGGCCGGGCGGGAGCGCATGGCCATGGGCATCCTCTTCCCCGACGAGCAGGCGATGCCGAACTCCTCGCTGGCGCGTTACCTGGCTCTGGCGAAGCAGGAATGTGGGACGCCTGACAGCGAAGGCTTCATCGGTGCAGACGGGCTCGACCTGCCGCGGCTTATCGCGGCGCTGGAGCGGGCGCAGGCCTCGGGCGAGCCCTATGCGCTGCTCGGCGCGAGCTTCAGCTTCGTGCATCTGCTCGACGCGCTGGCGGCGCAGGGACGGCGCTTCGCGCTGCCTGCCGGTAGCCGCATCCTCGACACCGGCGGCTTCAAGGGCCAGTCGCGCGAGATGACGCCGGATGCCTTCTACGACGCGCTGTCGGCGGCGCTCGGCGTGCCGCGCGAGGCTTGCATCAACATGTACGGCATGACCGAACTCAGCACGCAGTTCTATGATGACGGCAATGCGACCTGCCCGCCGGTGAAGTCCGGCCCGCACTGGATCCGCAGCCGCGTGGTCGATCCGGTCAGCGGGCGCGACCTGCCGGAGGGAACGACCGGCGTGCTGGTCCATCACGACCTCGCCCATTTCAACTGTGCCTCCGCGATCCTGACCGAGGATGCCGGCGTGATGGTCGAGGGCGGCTTCCGGTTGCTCGGCCGCGTCGACGGTGCCGATTCCAAGGGCTGTTCGGTGGCGGTCGAGGAATTCCTGCGGGCGGCGCGGGGCTGAGGCGGTGATCGAGACCGCGGGGCATCTGCCGGGGCTGCCGGCCGGCGAGGTCGCCTGGCGGACGCTGGACTTCAGCGCCTGGGGCGAGCGCGTGCAGGTGCGGGTTCCGGAGCTGACCACGGCGCAGGCCGGCGCGCTCGCCAGCCATGTGCGCGAGCAGGCGCGGACCTATCTCAGGACGCTGCCGGTCGCGCAGATCGTCGCGACGCTGGACGCCGCCATCGCCCGGCTGCTCGACCGGAACGATCCCTGGCGGCGGCGGGCGGAAGCCGTCTTGCCCATCGTCACCGGCTATGACCGCGAGAGCGTTCGCCTTGGGCTGTCGGGCTATCTGCGCAGCTTCCGCGCGCCGCAGCTGCAGCGCTTCCTGGCCGAGGATTTCGCCAACCCGGCCGTGCTCGACGGTTTCCAGCCGGCGATGAAGGGCGGCTTCACGCGCGCCCAGGGGCCGCAGCTCCTGCTCCATATCTGGGCGGGGAACGTGCCGGGCCTGTCGCTCTGGAGCCTGATCTGCGGGCTCCTGGTCAAGGCGGGCACGGTCGGCAAGGTCGCGAGCGCCGAGCCGCTGTTGGCGGGGTGGTTCGCGCAGATCATCGCCGAGATCGACCCTAGGCTCGGCCAATGCCTGGCGGTGGTCTGGTGGAAGGGCGGCGACGCGGAGGCGGAGCGTGCCTGGCTGAACCAGGCCGACACGATCGTCGCCTATGGCGGCAATGACGCGCTGACGGCGATCCGCGAGCGGGTGCCGGTGACGGCGCGCTTCCTCGCGCATGGGCACCGGATCGGGTTCGGGCTGATTGGTGCCGAGGCGCTCGACACGCGCCGGGCCGGGCCGCTGGCGCGGCTCGTGGCGCAGGATGTGGCGCGCTGGGAGCAGCAGGGCTGCTACTCGCCGCAGATGCTGTTCGTCGCCCGGGGCGGGGCGGTCTCGCCACGCGAATTCGCCGAGCGCGTCTCGCAGGAGCTCGGTGCGCTGCGGCTCCGCCATCCGCGCCGCGCGCTCTCGGTGGCGGAGGCGGCCGGCGTTGCCGCCTGGCGCAGCCGCGAAGAGATGCGCGGCTTCGACGAGGACGGGACCGTGGTGCTGGGCGAGGCCGGCGATGGCTGGAGTGTGGTCTTCAACGATGCCGCCCAGCCACTCGCGCCGAGCGCGCTCAACCGCACGCTGAAGATCGTCGCCGTCGACAGCCTCGATGCGGTGCCGGCGCTGGTTTCGCCCTCCCGCGCCTATCTGCAGACCGCGGCGGTCGCGGCCTCGCCGCGCGAGCTGTTCCGCATCGCGGCGCTGCTAGGGGACGCGGGCGTCACCCGCATCTGCGGCTTCGGGGCGATGGCGGCCCCCGAGGCCGGCTGGCACAATGACGGGCGCTTCAACCTGCTCGACTTGGTCAGGCTGACCGAGATCGAGCAATCGGCCGAACGGGCCGCCGACGACCTGGCACCCTATGTCGAGTGAAGCCTACCCCGACGCCTTCGTCGCCCTCGAGGCGGTGGATTTCGGCTATGGCGCAGAGGCCATCGTCGACGGCGTCGACTGGGCGATCCCGCGCGGGGCGTTCCATTGCCTGGTCGGGCGCAGCGGCAGCGGCAAGACGACCCTGCTCAAGCTGGCGGCCGGCCTGCTGGCGCCCCGGCAGGGGCTCGTGCGGATCGACGGCGTGACCCTCGACGGGCCGGGGCCGCGGATCGGTTTCGTCTTCCAGCAGCCGACGCTGCTCGACTGGCTCAGCGTTCTCGACAACGTCCTGCTGCCGCTCTCGCTGAAGCGCAGCGTGGGCGAGGCGGATCGCGAGACGGCGCGCGCTTTGCTCGACCGGGTGGGCCTGTCGGCCTTCGCGGCGCGGCATCCCGCCCAGCTCTCGGGCGGGCAGCAGAGCCGGGTCGCGGTGGCGCGGGCGCTGATCACGCAGCCGGCCCTGCTGCTGCTGGACGAGCCCTTTGCGGCGCTCGATGCGCTGACGCGCGAGGAGCTCCAGGACGATCTGCTGGCGCTGTGTGCGCTGCAGGCGACCACGGTACTCTTCGTCACCCATGACATCGGCGAGGCGGTCTATCTCGCCGACCGGGTCGCGATCATGGCCGGCGGGCGGCTGCACCACGACCTCGCCATCGACCTGCCGCGGCCGCGCTCGCGCGAGCTGCGCTATGGCGCGGCCTTCAACGCGCTCTGCCGCGAGCTGCGTCAGGCGATGGATGCCGCGCCATGAGGGAAAGGCTGGCCTCGGCGCTCCTGCTCGTCGCCCTGCTCGCCGGCTGGGAGGCGTGGTGCCGTCTCGGCCGGGTCCCGGCCCTGATCGTGCCGGCGCCGTCTTCCGTCTTCGCCACGCTGTGGAGCGAGATCGCCAGCGGGCGTCTGCTGCCGCACCTCGCCGTGACCGCGACCGAAATGACGCTCGGGCTGGCGCTGGGCTGCACGGTCGGGCTGGCGACAGGAATCCTGCTGGCGGAGGCCCCCGTGCTGCGCCGGCTGCTCCATCCCTACATCGTCGCGAGCCAGGTCGTGCCGAAGCTCGCGCTCGGCCCGCTCTTCATCGTCTGGTTCGGCTTCGGCCTGACGCCGACCATCGTGATCACGGCGCTGATCTGCTTCTTCCCGCTGATGGAAAACACGCTGACCGGGCTGTCTCAGGTCGATTCCGGACGGCGCGAGCTGTTCCGCATGCTGGGCGCGAGCCGTCTGCAGACGCTGCTGCGGCTGAAGCTGCCCGGTGCGCTTCCGGTGATCCTCGCGGGGTTCCGGGTCGCGGTCGTGCTGGCGCTGGTCGGCGCCGTCGTCGGCGAGTTCATCGGCGGCCGGGCGGGGCTCGGCGCCTCGATCATCGCCGCCCAGAGCGTGATGGATTCGAGCCTGATGTTCGCGCTCTTCATCGTCATCACGCTGCTCGGCATGGCTTTCTACCAGGCGGCGCTCCTCATCGAGCGGCTGCTGCTGCGCCACCATCTGAAAGGGTAAGTCCGATGTCCCAACATTCCCGCCGCCATTTGCTGGCGCTGCTCTGGACCGGCCTGATGGGTGCGCTGAGCCTTGGCACCCTCCACGCCCAGCCGCTCGACAAGGTCACCGTCGCCGGCTGGAGCCAGCCGATCAGCGAGATCACCAATCTGCTGGCCGAGCCGGACAAGGGCTTCTTCCGCGCGAAGGGGATCGATCTCGGCTATGTGCCCGGAACCGGCGGCGGCTCGGCGATCCAGAACATTCTGTCGGGCCAGGCTGACATCGCCTTCACCGATCCGGCGGCGCTCTATCTCGCGCTCGACAAGGGCGAGAAGCTGGTCGCGATCTACAACATCTATCCGCAGAACGTCTTCAACGTGGTCGCGCCGAAGGCGAAGGGCATCCGTACGGCCGCAGACCTCAAGGGCAAGCGCATCGGTGTCTACTCGCTGTCCAGCGGTACGCGCCAGAACCTGCAGGTGCTGCTGCACCAGGTCGGGTTGACCGAAAAGGACGTCACCGTCGAGGTCACCGGCCTGCTCAACTTCGCGCCGCTGATCCAGGGCCAGGTCGACGCCACGGCCGCGACCGACACCGGGCTTCTGGTCGCGAAAATGAAGGGCCTGCCGGAGGTCGACGTCATCGAGGTCAAGGACCATCTCAACCTGCCGAGCGACATCTTCGTGGTGACGCAGGCGACCTACGAGGCGAAGAAGCCGCTGCTGAAGCGCTTCCTTGCCGCCTATCGCGACAGCGCCGCCTGGATGATCGCGAGCCCCGAGGAGGCGGCGAAGCTCGCGGTGACGCGTGCGATCAATGGCCGCGACGAGGCGCTCAATCTCGAGATCATCAAGCTGCGCAACATCTCGACGGTGTCGCCGACGACGCAGGCGAAGGGCCTCGGCCATTTCGATCCGGAGCTGCTGCAGAAGGGCGCCGACACCTTCCATTGGCTCGGGCTGATCGGAAAGCCGATCGATATGAACCAGGTGGTGAAGACGGATCTGATTCCTTGAGAGTCTTCGTCATTGCGAGCGCAGCGAAGCAATCCAGCGCTTCGCAAACCCAACTGGATTGCTTCGCTGCACTCGCAATGACGGTGCGGGCCAGCGCAGTCCCTGGAGAACAGGCGAGGGAACGGGTATGATGTTCCGCGACCAAGTGATCCTCGTCACCGGGGCGAGCCGGGGCATTGGCGCGGCCATCGCGAAAGCCTTCGCCGCGGAGGGCGGGCTGGTCTTCGTCAACTACCGCAGCAGCGACGCCGCGGCGCAGGCCGTGGTCGAGGCCTGCCGGGCGGCGGGCGGGCAGGCGGTGGCGATCGCCGCCGACGTCACCGATCCGGAGGCGGTCGCGGGGATGCTGGCGCGGATCGCGGAGGAGGCGGGCCGGCTGGATGCCGTCGTCAACAACGCGTTTGCGCCTTATGTCTTCGACCCCGACCATCGCGCGCGCTTCTGGGAGACGCCCTGGTCGGCCTATCAGACGCAGGTCGATGGCGCGCTGAGGGCGACCTACAATGTCTGCCAGGCGACCCTGCCGCTGATGCGCCGGCGCGGGCGCGGTGCCATCGTCAACATGGCCACCGATCTCGTAGCGCGGCCGAGCCTCGCCTATCACGACTACACCACCGCCAAGGCGGCGCTGATCGGCTTCAGCCGCAACCTCGCGACCGAGCTCGGGCCGCTCGGCATCCGGGTCAACTGCGTCGCGCCGGGGCTGGTCTGGCCGACCGATGCGAGTGCCCGGACGCCCGAGGCGGTCAGGGAGATGCTGATCGCCCAGACGCCGCTGGGGCGGATCGCGACGCCCGAGGACGTGACCGGGCCGGTGCTGTTCCTGGCCTCGGAGGCGAGCGGCTTCGTCACCGGCCAGACATTGCATGTCGATGGCGGGCTGGTGATGGCCTAAGGCTTCGCCGCCCGCGCATCCCGGATCGCGCGCCAGACCCTCGCCGGCGTTGCGGGCATGTCGAGATGCGTCACGCCCAGCGGGCGCAGCGCGTCGAGGATCGCGTGGATCACCGTCTGCGGCGCGCCGATGCAGCCGGCCTGGCCGGCGCCCTTGACGCCGAGCGGGTTGGCGCGCGTCGGCACCTCGACCATCTCCAGGTCGAAGGCGGGCAGGTCGGCGGCGCGCGGCACGGCATAGTCCATGAAAGTCGCGCTCAGGAGCTGGCCGGAGCCTTCATCGTAGAGCGCCTCCTCCATCAGCGCCTGGCCGATGCCCTGCGCCAGACCGCCATGGACCTGCGCCTCCGCCAGCAGCGGGTTGATCAGCGTCCCGTAATCGTCGACCGCGACATAGCGTTCGATCGCGACGGCGCCGGTGTCCGGATCGATCTCGACCTCCGCCGCCTGCGCGCCGTTGGGAAAGGTGAAGACGTCGCAGCGGTTGTCGCCATGGCCTTCCAGCGGCGCGCCGCTGCTCTCCGCGAGATGGGCCGAGATGGCCAAGAGGTCGATCTCGCGCGGCAGGCCGTCCGCTGAAGGCTCGCTGCGGAAGCGGCCTTCCGCGAAGGAGAGGCTGTCGGCCGCGACCTGCAGCAGCTGCGCGGCGACGGGCCTGGCCTTCGCGAGCAGATCGTCGGCCGCCATCAGCAGTGCCGTGCCGCCGAGATGCAGCGAGCGCGCGCCGCCATGGCCGCCGCCGCGCGGGACGGACGCGGTGTCCCCCTGGACGAGCGTGAAGCGCTCGACCGGCATGCCGAGCCGGGCGGCCGCGAGCTGGGCGAAGCTGGTCTCGTGACCCTGGCCGTTGGAATGGGTGCCGACCGCCATGGCGATCTGGCCGTCCGCCCCGACCCGCAGCCAGGCCTCCTCGTCGGGGCGGCCACGCGAGGTTTCGAGGAAGCAGCCGATGCCGAAGCCGCGCAGCTTGCCGCGCTTTCGGGCGGCGCGCTTGCGTGCTGCAAAGCCGGCCCGGTCGGCCGCCGCCAGCGCCCGCTCGAGGTTCTCCGGAAAGGTGCCGCTGTCGATCACCATGCCGAAGGCGGGACGGCGGTAGGGGAAGCTGCGGATGAAGTTGCGCCGGCGCAGTTCCGCCGGATCGATCCGCAGCTTATGGGCAGCGGCTTCGATCAGCCGCTCGATCAGATAGTTCGCCTCGGGCTTGCCGGCGCCGCGATAGGCGTCGATCGGGGCTGTGTTGGTGAAGACGCCTCGGACATCCATCGCCATGGCGGGGATGTCGTAGAGCCCGCCCATCGCGGCGGCGGGGGCGTTGGTTCCGCTGCCGGGACCGAGCGAGGAGACATAGGCGCCGAGATTGGCGATCGTCTCGACATCGAGCGCGAGAAAGCGCCCGCGCCTGTCGAGCGCCAGCCGCGCGGTGCTGAGATTGTCGCGGGCATGGGCGCCGCCGGTGAACTCCTCGATGCGCTCGGCGCTCCAGCGCACCGGCCGGCCGAGCCGCCGCGCGGCCCAGAGCACCAGCGCATATTCGGGATAGGTGACGTTCTTCATGCCGAAGCCGCCGCCGACATCGGGCGCCGAAACCCGGATGCGGTCGAGCGGCAGGCCGAAGACGCCCTGCGCCAGTTCGCGGCGGATGTCGTGGACCGAGGCGCCGCTGATCTCGAGGTGGTAGCGGTCCGCGCCGGCGTCGTAACGGCCGATGGCGATGCGCGGCTCGAGGGCCGCGGCGACGATGCGGTTGTTGACCAGATCGCAGCTCACGATGTGGGCGGCTTTCGCGAAGGCGCGCTCGACGGCGGCGGGATCGCCGCGGCGGAAACGGAAGGCGATGTTGCCCGGCGCCTGCGGCCAGAGCTGCGGCGCGTGCCCGTCGGTCGCGCCGCGCAGATCGGTGACCGCCGGCAGGATGTCGTAATCGATGCTGATGTGCTCGCAGGCCTCGCGGGCCAGCGCCTCCGTGTCGGCGACGACGAAGGCGACGGGTTCGCCGACATGGCGGACATGGTCGCGCGCCAGCGGCCAGCGCGGCGGCACGATCAGCGGCTCGACGGTGGCGACGATGATCGAGGTCGGCAGAGGAGCAAGGCCGTCGAGATCGGCGGCGGTGTAGACGCCGTGCACGCCGGGCAGGCTCGCCGCGGCGGCGGTGTCGATCGCGCGGATGCGGGCATGGGCATGGGGTGAGCGCAGCATGACGGCGGCGAATTCGCCCTCCGGGGCGCGATCGCCGAGGTAATCGCCGCGCCCGGTGAGGAAGCGTGCGTCCTCCCGCCGCCGCAGCGAGCGCGGGTCATCGAGGGTCGGTTGGCTCCTGGTGCCTTCGCCGGCGGTTCTCGCTTCCGTCATCGCCCACCCGTCCCGCCCGGCCCGAAGCGCTGTCCCGTCGGGCCGCCCGGCGCTCAGCCTGCCTTCGTCGCGACAGAGGACGCCGGCCCGTCCGCGTCAAGCGGGAACGCTGTGACCGTCAGAGCGGTGCATTCGGCAGCGGATCGCGGGACGCGACGAGCGGGCAGGCATCGGTTTCAAGTCAGAAATAGAATGATCGCAATCTGGCATCATTTTTGATCGATGATCGTCTTTGTCATGTTCTGGAAATAGAAAAATTATATAATTCATTCAGCAACACTATTTATATTGAGAGTCTATTGCGACTCATCATAGACAGTTCCGAATGGGACTGGAGTTTTGCAATGTGTAGAAATTCAAATCTGCTTTATGGGTCGGCTTTGCTGGTCTTTTCCTGCTTGCCGAATGCCGGCCGCGCACAGTCGGCCGCCGAGTCGACCCGGCCTGCCGCGATCGAGCTCGATCAGATCACCGTCACGGCGACCCGTGGCGAGAAGCAGGTGCTCGACGTGCCCGGCACGGTCAGCATCATCTCCCGCCAGGAACTCGACGAGCGCATCACGCGCGACATGCAGGATCTGGTGCGCTACCAGCCGGGCATCAGCGTCAACCGCCAGACGACGAGCACCGATCCCTTCGCCAATTTCGTCGGCTTCACCATCCGGGGCGTCGGCGGCAACCGCGTCCAGATGCAGGTGGATGGGGCGCGCGTGATCGAGCGCGTCACCGACGGTAACCGCGATTTCGTCGATCTGCCCTTCCTGAAGACTGTCGAGATCGTGCGCGGGCCGGGTTCGGTGCTCTGGGGCGCGGATGCGCTCGGCGGCATCGTGGCCTATCGCACGCTCGATCCGCAGGACCTGCTCAAGGGCAAGGACAAGCCCTATGCTGTGCGCCTGAACAGCGCCTATGACAGCCTCGACCGTTCCTTCGTGAAGACGGGCGTTGCGGCCTTTCGTTTCTCGCCGCTGCTGGAAGGAATCTTCGGCGTCAGCCAGAAGACCGGGCACGAGGCGAAGCTGACCAAGGCCCGCGCCGATGGCGGCCGCTGGGGCTGCCCGGTGCCGAGCACGCGTTTCCTCGGCTGCAACCAGCTCAACCCGCTCGACACGACGGTCTGGAACGCCTTCGGCAAGCTCGTCTTCAAGCCGAACGGCGACCATACCTTCAAACTGACCGGCGAATACTATGACAGCGATTCGACGGTGAACCAGCTGCACGACTACAACGTCGTCAGCAGCGGCATCCGCAACGGCGCCTATATCCGCAGCCAGGCGAAGTCCCGCAAGCGGATCGCGCTTGAGCACGAGTGGGATGTCGGGGCGAGCTTCCTCGATTCGATCCGCTGGCAGGCCTCCTACTCGCCCCAGAGCCGCACCTTCGTCAGCAACCGCCTGCAGACGCTCGCCAATGGCCAGCAGCGCTTCACCCGCGGCCTGCATGACTACCAGGAGCAGTTCTCGCAGCTCGACATCCAGGCGAAGTCGAGCTTCGCGCTGGGCCCGAGCTTTCACCGCCTGACCTATGGCTTCCAGGGCGACATCACCCGCACCGACTACAAGCGTCAGGACGACGTGCGCAATCTCGCGACGAATGTGCTGACCACGACGGTGGCGGGGGGCTTCAACTTCGCCAATGCGACGACGACGCGGGCCGACATCTATCTCCAGGACGAGATCGAACTGCTGCAGGGCCGCTGGACGATCACGCCCGGCATCCGCTACGCGACCTACACCATCGATCCCAGGCTCGGAGCCGGCTATGTCGTCGTGCCCGGCAAGGAGCCGCGCGAACTCGACTCGCAGAAGGTCATCCCGCAGATCGGGACGATCTTCAAGCTGAACGAGACCTATTCGCTCTACGGGCGCTATGCGGAGGGCTTCAAGATGCCCACCGCCGAGCAGCTCTACACCTCGCTGCCCGCGTCGACCTACAACCTGATCCCGAATCCCGATCTGCGGCCGGAGAGTGTGCGCTCCTATGAGGCGGGCGTTCGCGGCCAGTTCGCCGAGGGCTGGTTCTCGGTCGGCGTCTTCCACGCCCGCTACAAGGACTTCATCCAGTCGCTCTACCAGATTCCCGGGACGGTCGATTATACCTACCGCAATGTCTCGCAGGTGCAGATCTCGGGCATCGAGGCCTCTGCGGAGTACCGGCTGCACGAGCGCTGGCTGCTGAACGCGTCGCTGAGCTACCAGTATGCCGACCAGCGCGTCACCGTCGGGGCGGCCAAGACGCCCTTCGACGTCAACCCCTTCAAGGCCGTCACCGGCGTCAAGTACCTGATGCCGGAATACGGGCTCGAGGCGGAGGTGATCGGCACCTTCGCGGGCGGCGCCAACCGGGCGAGCACGACGGACACCTTCAAGCAGGGCGGCTACTCGGTCTTCGACGCCTATCTGAACTGGAAGCCGACCTCCTTCGTCACCCTGCGCGGCGGCGTCGAGAACATCTTCGACAAGCGCTACTTCGCCAATCTCGTCGGCGGCTCCTACACGAAGACTCCGTCTTTGGTCTCTGTCGCGGCGAGCAACCCGCTCGAACTCCAGACCGCGCCGGGGCGCACCTTCAAGCTCGCGGCCTCCGTCGAGTTCTGAGCCCCGTTTCCCGTCAGGCTGCCGCGCCGCGCCACATCCGGTGCGGCGGCCCCGCGACGCTGCGCCCGAGACCCGCAGCGTCGCCCCCTCTTTCGGAGCATCGCCCCAATGACCACCGCCGATTCCCTGCGCGAAGCCCTGTCGCAAAGCCCGGCCGAAATCCTGCCCCTGCTCACCGACATGGGGCGCGTGATGCTGAGCGCACGCCGGCAGGGCGCCATCCATGAGCGGATGGGAGCCGTGCAGGGCGTGACGATCGACGCCGACAAGGCCCGCCTCACCGGCGAGTGCCATGACAGCGTGATTGACCTCGCGGTGGTCACGCGGATCGTCGTCGACCGTTCCGGCCGGATGCGCGACAAGGTCCTGCCCAAGCTCGAATGCCAGGATGCGGCGGGCGAGACGCTGTTCAGCCTGATCGGCCTCGAAGGGCTCGAGCCTTTCGACGCTGCGCTGGCGCCGCTGGGGGCGGGGGCGCCGCTCGAGCCGGTGCTGCGCGAGGCGCCTTCGAGCGGGGCCCAGGATGTTGCGCCGGAGGATCTCGGCGCCGCGACCTTCGCCGCCATCCTCGCCAATGCTCTGCCGATCGCGATCGATTTCGAGCGGCCAGGGCTGTTCCAGCACTGGCTCGGCCTGCTGCCCGAGCCGAAGCCCTCGATGGGCTTCGTCAACGTCATGCAGGGCGACTTCCATCTGCATCTCCAGGCCGGGACGGTTGCCAGCTGGGCGCGGCACCAGCTGGAGGCCGACGTGGTGCTCCGGGCGCTCGATGCGGAGGGTCGCGAGACCGGGCTCAGCCTGCGCGGCCCCGCCGCCGCCTTTGCCGAGGTTCCGGGCGTGCGGGAGCCTGCCGCGCATGGCTGAGGCGGCGCGGGCCCTGGTTGTGCATCCGCGGGGCACCTGGCTGTGCCCGCAGAGCGGCGCGGTGCTGGAGCAGGGGGCCCTGCTGCGCGCCCTGGCGGGGCGCAGCGTCGTCCTGCTCGGCGAGACGCATGACATCGCCGAGATCCATCGCTGGCAGCTCCATGTCGCGGCCTTCCTGCACATGCTGAGGCCGCAGATGGCGATCGGCTTCGAGATGTTCCCGCGCCGCGTACAGGGCGTTCTCGATGCCTGGGTCGACGGCCTGATGGACACCGGCACCTTTCTGGAGCGCAGCGAATGGGCGCAGGTCTGGGGCTTCGATGCCGCGCTCTACCTGCCGCTGTTCCATTTCTGCCGCCAGCAGCGCGTCCGGATGCTAGCGCTCAACTGCCACCGCCCCCTGGTGACGCGGGTCGGGCAGGTCGGCTGGGAGGCGATCCCCGTCGCGGAGCGCGACGGGGTCACGCCCGCGGCCCCGGCGACCGAGGCCTATCGCGCTTATCTCGAGCGGCTGATGGGGGGTGTCCGCCCGGTGCCGGGCGGCGAGGCCGGTTCGCCGGTGAGCGACCGTTTCCTGCGCGCCCAGCAATGCTGGGACCGGGCCTTCGCCTGCGGCATCGCCGAGCATCTGATGCGGGCGCCCGATGACCTCGTGATCGGGATCATCGGCCGCGGGCATCTCGAATTCGGGCATGGCACGCCCCACCAGCTGCGCGACCTCGGCATCGCCGACAACGCGGTCCTGCTGCCGACGAGCGAGGACGCCCATGATCCGGCCGCGATCGCGGGCATCGCCGATGCTCTCTTCCGCCTCGACGTGCCCGAGCCGCCGGCGCCGCGCCGCGAACGGCCCAGGACGGGCTGAGGTGTCGCGATGGCCGTGGTCCGTCACATCGCCTGGCTGGCGAAACTCTGCGTCGCCGGACCGGGCGGCCTGGTCGGCCTCGCCCAGTTCGTCGCCATCGCGGTTCTCGGGCTGATCGGCGTGAGGGTCGGCGTCGCGCTGATCGCCTGGAACGCCGACTTCTACAACGCCCTGCAGGCCCGCGACGTCACCGGAGTTCTCGCGCAGATCAGGGTCTATTTCGGCCTGACAGCTGTCACCGTCGCGCTGCATCTGGCTTCGACCTATCTGCGGCGGCAGCTGCAGATCCGGTGGCGCCATGCGTTGACGCAGGCCGCACTCGATCGATGGTTTGCCGGCAAATCGTACTGGCATCTGCGGGATAGGAGCGAGGACGGGCTCGACAATCCCGACCAGCGCATCGCCGAGGATTGCCGCATCTTCGTCGACAAGCTGACCGACGAAGCGCTGGAGCTGATTTCCAAGATCGTCGGGCTGGTCTCCTACGTCGCGATCCTGTGGTCGCTCTCGACCTTTCCGCTCGCCTTCGCCTTGGCGGGGTTCTCCGTCGAGATTCCCCGTTACATGGTCTGGGCGGCGCCCCTCTATGTCGCCCTCGCCACGCTGATCACGCATGGCCTCGGCGCGCCGCTGAAGCGGCTCGAATTCGAGCAGCAGCGCCGCGAGGCCGATTTTCGCTTCGCGCTGAGCCGGCTGCGCGAGCATGTCGAGCCGGTCGCGCTGGCGGGGGGCGAGGCGGCGGAGCGCAGCGTGCTGTCGCGGCGTTTCGCGGCGCTAGCGGCCAACTGGCATCAGCTGGCGCGGCGCGAGGTCATCCTCGGGCTGTTCTCGCGGCCCTATTTCCAGACGGTGCTGACAATCCCGATGTTCCTGGCGCTACCGGCCTATCTGGCGGGCCGCCTCAGCTTCGGCGGGCTGATGCAGATCCGCTCCGCGTTCCAGACCGTCGTGACGACGCTGTCCTGGTTCATCTTCTCCTACAAGGACCTGGCGCAGCTCGCCGCGACGGCGAGCCGGCTGCGGCACTTCCTGGCGGCGGCCGAGGCGGCGCCGTCGGACGGCATGGCAGGCCCCCGGATGGCCGAGGGCACAGCCTTCCGCACGCATCGTCTGCGCCTGTCGACGCCGGAAGGGCGCCCGCTTGCGCTTCTGCCGGAGCTGGAGATCGGGGCCGGGGACTGCTGCTGGATCGTGGCGCCCTCCGGTTTTGGCAAGAGCACGCTGGTCAAGGCGCTGGCCGGCCTCTGGCGCCATGGCGAGGGGGCGATCGAACGCCCGACCGGCCCGGTCGCCTTCGCGTCGCAACAGGTCTACCTGCCGCTCGGGAGCCTGGAGGCGGCGCTGGCCTATCCGGCGCTGCCGGAGGCGTTCAGCGTGGCGCAATACCGGCAGGCGCTCGCCGCCGTCGGTCTGGACGCGCTCTGGACAACCGACGAGCCGGCCTGGCAGCGCCTCCGCCAGGGGCTCTCAGGCGGGGAGCGCCAGCGGCTGGCCCTGGCGCGGCTGCATCTGCACCGGCCGGACTGGGTCGTCCTGGACGAGGCGACCTCGGCGCTGGATGCCGTCGCGGAGCGCGAGGTGCTGGCGGGACTGCGGGCGGCGTTGCCGGATGCGGCCTTCATCATCATCGCGCATCGGGCACCGCAGGGGATCGGCCCCTGCCGGACGCTGCGGCTCGCCGACGATGGAGGGGCCGATGCGTCACCCCTCGCGCAGGATCAGGAGCTGGCCGTGAGATAGCGCGCGAGGCCGGCGGTCGAGGAATCATGGGCCTCGGCGGGCGCCTTGCCCTCGATGACCGGCAGCAGCGCCGTCGCCAGCTCCTTGCCGAGTTCGACGCCCCACTGGTCGAAGGCGTTGATGCCCCAGATCGCGGCCTCGACGAAGACGCGGTGCTCGTAAAGCGCGATCAGGCGGCCCAGCGTGAAGGGGTCGAGCCGGCGATAGGCCAGCGTGATCGAGGGGCGGCTGCCGGGGAAGACCTTGTGCGGCGCCAAGGCCTCGATGTCGGCAGCCGGCAGCCCCTGCTTCGTCAGCGCGTCGCGCGCCTCCTCCAGGGTCCGGCCCTTCATCAGGGCCTCGCTCTGGGCGAGGCAGTTGGCGAGCAGCAGCCGGTGCTGATGCGCCAGTTCCGGCTCATGCCCCTCGGCTGCGACCATGAACTCGCAGGGGATCGTGTCCGTGCCCTGGTGGATCAGCTGGTAGAAGGCATGCTGTCCGTTGGTTCCGGGCTCGCCCCAGACGAGCGGGCCGCTCGGCCGCTCGACGGGCGAGCCGTCCTTGCGGACGCGCTTGCCGTTCGATTCCATGTCGAGTTGCTGGAGATACGCTGGCAGGCGCAACAGGCGCTGGTCGTAAGGCAGGATCGCCCGGGCCTGATAGCCGCAGATGTCGCGATGCCAGATGCCGATCAGGCCGAGCAGGACGGGCAGGTTTTGGGCGAGCGGGGCGGTGCGGAAATGCTCGTCCATGGCATGGGCGCCGGCGAGGAAGGCGCGGAAATGCGCCGGCCCGACCGCGATCATCACCGGCAGGCCGATGGCGGACCAGATCGAGTAGCGGCCGCCGACCCAGTCCCAGAAGCCGAAGACGCGATCGGGTGCGATGCCGAAGGCGCCGACCTTGTCGAGCGCCGTCGAGACCGCGGCGAAATGGGCGCCGACCGCGGCCTCGCCGAGCGCCGCCGCGATCCAGCGGCGCGCGGTTGCGGCATTGGTCATGGTTTCGACCGTGGTGAAGGTCTTGGAGGCGACGATGAAGAGGGTGCGCGCCGGGTCGAGCTTCGCCAGCGTGTCGGCGATATGGGCGCCGTCGGCATTGGAGACGTAATGCAGCCGCTGGCCGTCATGATAGGGCGCCAGCGCCAGCGTCGCCATGGCGGGGCCGAGATCCGAGCCGCCGATGCCGATGTTGACGACATCGGTGAAGCGCGCGCCGTCGGAAGCGGCGATCGTGCCGCCGCGCAGGCCTTCGGCAAAGGCCGCCAGCTTGTCCAGCGTGGCGTGAACGTCCGGCACGACGTCGTGGCCGTCGAGCAGCACGCGGCTGCCGGCGGGAGCGCGCAGGGCGGTGTGGAGGACGGCGCGATGTTCGGTGGTGTTGATCGCCTCGCCGGCGAACATCGCATCGCGCTGGCCGGCGAGACCCGTCGTCTCGGCGAGCGTCAGAAGCAGCCCGAGCGTTTCGGCCGTGACGGCGGTCTTCGAATAGTCGAGCAGGAGATCGTCGAGGCGGGCCGAGAACTGGGTGAAGCGGGTCGCGTCCTCGGCGAAGAGGCTCCGCAAGGGGCGGGCTTGCGTGGCGCGACGATGCGCGGCCAGCTGTGCCCAAATCTCGTCCTGCACCATCACGCTCCTGTTGGCCGCGACGCCCGAGGCGTCGCCGCTCCGGCAACCCGCCAAGCATCCACGGGTTCCGGCCGTGCGAAATTGGGCGTTGGCGCGGATGGCTGCAAGCCCTGCCGCCTCATCAGGCGACACTCAGCCCGTTCACGCCATGGTGGCGGATGCGCTCGGCCACGAAGCCCGATGCGATCGCCGCCGCGACGAACCGGCCGAGCCAGGCGACGGCTTCCTCCGTCAGCTCATCCTCCCGGCGGGGGACGCCGATGGCCTGCTGGACCGCCATGAAGCGACCCTCCAGCAGGCGCGAACCCGGCAGCGCGGCGGCATCGTCGACCAGCCGCATGCGCAGGCCGGCCAGAGCCTCCAGCCCGCGATCCCGGAAATCGGCGAGCGTCTCGTCCATGGTGGCGGTCCGCTGGATGTCGGCATGGCGGATGTTGCGGTCGAGCCAGAGGCCATAGGCGGTCCCGCCCGTCACGGCGATCCGCACGCCAGGGGCGTCGACGGCGGCGATCTTGGTCAGAGGCGAGCCGGCAGGCACGAGATAGGTCGCCTCGATCTGCGCATAGGGTGCCGTGAAGGCGATGGTCTCAGCGCGCTGCGGTTCGGCGCCGATCAGGCCGATATCCCATTCGTCGCGCCCGGCCGCATCGGCCAGCAGCGCCGGCGACGCGTAAGGCACGCGCTGCAGCGTGACCTCGAGGCATTGCGCGATCGCCGTGGCCATATCGGGCGAGACGCCGGCCGGGCCGCCATCGGCGGAGCGGGCGGAGACGAGGAGGAAATTGGAGAGGTTGATGCCGGCCCGCAGGACGCCGCCGGGAGCGAGCCGTTCGCGCAGGGCCGCAGAAACCGGCCCGGGATCGCCTTCGAACCTCATGGTGCTCTCCGTCACACGCCGTTCAGGCCGCGGCGAAGGGCGAAAACAGCGCCGCGACCTCGCGGTAGACCCCCTGCTTGAAGGGGATGATCAGGGCGGGGGTCCGTTCCAGCCGCTCCCAGCGCCAGGCGTCGAACTCGGCCTTGTGCCCGCCGGCCGGCGTCGCGATGTCGATCTCGCTGTCGGGGCCGGTCAGCCGGAAGGCGAACCATTTCTGGGCCTGGCCCCGCCAGCGGCCCTTCCAGGCCTGCTGGCCGATTTCCAGCGGCAGGTCATAGGCGAGCCAGCCAGGGCTCTCCGCGAGCAGCGAGACGGAGGTGACGTTGGTCTCCTCCTGCAGTTCCCGGGTCGCGGCCTGAAGCGGCGTCTCGCCGGAATCGATGCCGCCCTGTGGCATCTGCCATTCATGGCCGGGGGCGACATGCTCGCGCAGAGACTTGTTGGCGCGGCGCCCGACGAAGACCAGTCCGTCCGCATTGAAGAGGGCGAGCCCGACGCAGGGGCGGTAGCCGTCGGGCGGCCTGTCGCTGATCATCTGAGGGATCCGGTGGTCTTCGGGCTGCGCAGTCCGCGGGCGGCGCTGATCGGGACGAGAACAATGCCCTTGGCTTCGAGCGTCTGGACCCAGCGGGCGATCCGCTCGATCGAGACCGGCAGGGCGCTGGCGCTGATCACGGCGACGCCCTGGTCGCGGGCCATCGCCTCGATCGCCGCCAGTTCCTTGTCGATGGCCTCCGGCCGGGCGACGTTGTCGACGACGCGGTCGATCTTCAGGGCCGGGATCTGCGCGCGCGCCGCCGATGAGGCGAGCAGGCTGCGGGCCGAGGAGCCGTCATCGACGACCATGAGGCCGCGCCCGGCGAGTTCGCGCAGGATCGGCGTGAGCGCCGTCTCGTCGGATGTCAGGCGGCCGCCGAGAAAATTGACGATGCCGACATAGCCGGTGAAGCGACCGAGCGCCCAGTGCAGGCGCTCGACATTGTCCGCCGATTTCGGCCCGGTCAGCAGGGTGTGCGGGCCTGGATCGCTGTCGGGATAGTCGAAGGGCTCCATCGGCAGCTGCAGGAAAACCTCGTGTCCCTCGCCGCGGGCGCGCTGCACGGTGCGATCGAGTTCGGCGCCATAGGGCGCAAAGGCGAGCGAGACCTGACCCGGCAGCTTCGCGATGGCGTCGCTGGTTCCGGTCGGGCTGATGCCGAGGCCGCCGACGAGGATGGCGACGCGTCCGTTGACCTTGCCGGCAGGGGGTGGTCCGGCCGGGCGGGCGTAGACCTGCGCCGGCGTCGCGCCATCCAGGCCGATCTTCGGCAACAGCCCGAAGCGCGAGCGCTCGACGAGCCGGCTGTCGGGCGCGGTGGCGAGCTTTACCGTGGCCGCGTTGTCGGGAATCGTGATCACGATCGCGCCGGGAACGTCGGATCCGGGACGCACCACGGTGACGCCGGCTTCGCTCTCGAGCTGCCTTGCGCTCGATTGCGGGCGTGCGGTCGCGGCGGGGTCGGTCTGGGAGGCGACCGGAAGCCCCGAGGGCAGCGCGGAGGCCGGAGCGGCCCGCTGCTCGATCCGGGCCGTCGCCATGGGTTCGCCGCCGTCGGGATCACGCCGGATCGCGACGAGGAGCAGGATCGAGACCCAGACGAGGCCGACGAGCCCCGCAAAGCCAAAGGCGATCCAGCGCCCCCAGGGCTTGCCCTTCGACGCGGTCAGGCCCTGGCCGAGCGGCTTGTTGAGCTCAGTGAGCGGCGTTCCGGCCAAACGAAGCCGTCCTCAAGCTTGCGACGGGGGCCCGAATCAGTGGCCCGCAAGGCGGGAGTCTGTCAGATTCCGACCCGATCAGACAGCGCCTCGCGCAGCTCTTCGTATCGTCCCCCGGCTCAGTTGGGTTTGGTCGCCGGAACCTGCGGCGCCGCGGCATCCTTCTTGACGCCACGGATCTGGTTCAGGGCGGCGATCAGCTGGGTGTCCTTGGTCGGATCGTTGGGGACATAGGAGGCCGAGCCGGACTGCTCGTCCTTGCCGTCGCCGGCCTTGAGGTGACCCTTCAGGGCCGCCTCGCCCTTGTTCTCGGCGAGCTTGTCCTTCAGCTCGGCCGGGATGTCCTGCACGACCTCGATATCCGGCGAGATGCCCTTGGCCTGGATCGAGTTGCCCGAAGGCGTGTAGTAGCGGGCCGTGGTCAGCCGCAGGCCGCCATTGCCGGCCAGCGGGATCACGGTCTGGACCGAGCCCTTGCCGAAGGAGCGCGTGCCCATGACGGTGGCGCGCTTGTGGTCCTGCAGGGCGCCGGCGACGATCTCGGCCGCCGAGGCCGAGGAGCCGTTGATCAGGACGACGACCGGCTTGCCCTTGGTGAGGTCGCCCGCCTTGGCGTTGAAGACCTGAGTCTCCTCGGCATTGCGGCCGCGGGTCGAGACGATCTTGCCACGCTCCAGGAAGGCGTCCGAGACCAGCACGGACTGGTCGAGACGGCCGCCGCGGTTGTTGCGGAGGTCGATGACGTAGCCCTTGATCTTGTCGACGCCGATGTCGGCATTGACCTTGTCGATCGCCTTGCGCAGGCCCTCATAGGTCTGTTCGCTGAAGGTGCCGATGCGGATATAGCCGACATCGCCCTCGACGCGCTCCTCGACGGCCGGGACCACGATGGTCGTGCGCGTCAGGGTGAACTCCAGCGGTTCGGGCTTGCCCGGGCGATCGACCTTGAGCTTGACCTGGGTGTTGATGATGCCGCGCATCTTCTCCACCGCCTGGGTCAGGGAGAGGCCTTTGACCTCCTGCCCGTCGATCTGGCTGATGATGTCGTTGGCCAGGATGCCGGCCTTGAAGGCGGGCGTGTCGCGGATCGGCTTGGCGACCTTGAGGACGCCGTCCTCCATCGTGACCTCGATGCCGAGACCGCCGAACTGCCCGCGCATGTCGGTGTCCATGTCGCGGAAGGACTTGGCGTCGAGATAGGAGGAGTGCGGGTCGAGCGAGGAGACCATGCCGTTGATGGCGGCCTCGATCAGCTTCTGCTCGTCGGGCTTCTCGACATAGTCGGTGCGGATCTTCTCGAAGATGTCACCGAAGAGGTTCAGGCTGCGATAGACCTCGGCGGAGGCCGCGACCGCGCTGGTGGAGGTCAGCAGGCGCGTCTGCGTGACCATGCCGGTCAGCCCCGCTCCGAGCACGGCTCCGGCGAAAACGAGAGAAACCTTGCGCATCATCCGCGAACCTTTTCGCCAAGCGGTTTCGTCCACCACGGCGCCGGGTCGACCGACATGCCGTCTTTTCTGAACTCGATATACAGAACCGGCTGGCCGGTTCCCGAACCCACGATCGTCGCCGCAGCTTCCGACGTTTCGCCCATCACCGCAACCGGTTCCCCCGCGAGGACGAACTGGTTCAGCGCCACATCGATCCGCTGCATCCCGGCGAGCAACAGATAGTACCCCCCGCCGGCGTTCAGGATCAAGAGTTGCCCGAACGAGCGGAAGGGACCTGCATAAACGACCCAAGCGTCCGAAGGCGCCGAAACTAGGGCGCCGGGTCGGGTTTCCAGCGAAATGCCGCGTGTCGTGCCGCCGGCACCGTCCGCATCGCCAAATCCACGCAATTGTGATCCCGCCACCGGCAGCGGCAGCAGGCCGCGGGCTTCGGCGAAGGCGATCTTGGGGCTGAGGCGGGCGGGATCCCGGAAGGCCAGCGCGGCCATGCGCTGGCGCTGCTCGCGCGTTTCGGCCTCCAGCGCCTGGCGCGCGGCGTCGGCCGCGCGGTTGGCGACGGAAATCTCCTTTTCCATGCGCTCGACGAAGTCGCGCAGGCTGCGGGCCTTGGCGGCGAGTTCGCCGTCCTGCCCCCGCTGCGCCTCGGCGTCGCGCGACGCGCTGGCCTCGCGCATGCGCCGGGCCTCGACCAGGGAGGCGAGGCGCTGGCGCTCGCCGGCGAGCTGCTCGAGCTCCCCGGAGATGGCCTTGCGCTCCCTCGCGATGCCCTCCCGCAGGCGGACGAGCTCGGCGAGGTCGGTCCCGAGCACCTCGATCTCCTGGCGCAGATCGGGCACGACGGCGCCCAGCAGCATGGAGGCGCGCACCGCCTCGAGGATATCCTCCGGGCGCACCAGCACGGCGGGTGGCGGGCGCCGCCCGATCCGCTGCAGCGCGGCCAGCACCTCGGCGATGAGGCCGCGCCGCCCTTCCAGCGAGCGACGGATGGCCGCCTCGCTGGACTGCGACAGCGACAGCCGCTGTTCGAGCCCGCTGACACGCTGCTCGGCCGCCTGGGCGCGGGCGGTCGTGTCGAGCAACGCCTTGTTGAGGGCGGCGCGGTCGGCGCGAATGCCGGCGATCTCCGCCTCCAGACGGGCCCGTGCCTCGGCATTGCCGGCGAGCCGCTCCTCGATCGTCTTGAGTTCGGCCTCCCGCGCCTGCTTCTCGACGAGCTTCTGCATCGCCTCGCGGGCCAGGACGTCGGGATCGGGCGCCTGAGCATCGGCGGCGGTCGGCGCCGCGGCGACCGCAAGCGCCAGCAGCAGGGCGCGCAGCAGCGGCATGCCGGCGGGTCTGCGAATCAGGGGCCGGGCGGCGCTCATGCGCGATGATAGGGGTGCCCGGCCAGAATCGTCATCGTCCGATAGAGCTGTTCGAGGACGAGGACGCGGACGAGCTGGTGCGGGATCGTCAGGGCGCCGAAGGCGAGCGTCAGCCCTGCGGCGGCACGCAGCTCGGCCGCCAGCCCGTCCGCCCCGCCGATGACGAGGTTGACGGAGGCGGTTCCGGCGTCGCGGGCGGCGCCGATCCGCGCCGCGAAGGCATCACTGCCGAGGCTGCCGCCGCGCTCGTCGAGCGCGATGACGAGGCCGGGAGACAGCTTCGCCGTGATCGCGGCCGCCTCGTCGCGCTTGCGCTCCTCGGCCCTGCGGCCGCGGCTTTCGGCAATTTCGACGATGTCCGGACCGGTCAGCCCGAGTCCGCGCCCCAAGGTCGCGGCGCGCTCGCGGTAACGCTCGCAAAGCTCCCGTTCCGGCCCGTCCTTGAGACGGCCGACGGTGATCACGGCGAGGCGCATCGGCTGGGCCGCCCGTCAGCCGACCAGACGCTCGTTGGGCCTGTCGGCGCCCCACATCTTCTCGAGATTGTAGAACTGGCGGACTTCCGGGCGGAAGACATGGACGATGATGTCGCCGGTGTCGATCAGCACCCAGTCGCAGGCCGGCATGCCCTCGACCTTCGGCGCCGGCAGTCCGGAGCCCTTGATCGCCTCGACCAGCGCATCGGCGATGGATGCAACATGGCGGTTCACGCGGCCGGTGGCGATGATCATCGCATCGGCCAGCGAGGTCTTGCCGACGAGGTCGATGACGGTGACGTCTTCGGCCTTCATGTCTTCGAGAACATGCATTGCAAGGGCGATGCTGTCGGCGGAGGGGTTCTCCGGCACAGCGGCCTGGGGAAGCGGCTTGGGCTCGGCTTCGCCACGGGTTGAAAGGGTCAGATCCGTATCCTCACGGGTTCGGGCGCTCTTGGCGCGATGCGATGCAAAATACGCCGTGTCGGCCTGAAATTCAATCGCGTTCGGCCTGCTGGCGCAGCATCGTCGAGGAGAGCTCCGAGCGGCGACCATGCAGGAAGACCCAGGCGGGCGGCTTCGTGAGGGCGAGCGCCGCCCCCTGGCTTTCCGAAATCCGCCAGCGCGAGAGCCAGTTGGCGGCCGGAGAGGCCACTGCGCTGTGGGTCGATCCGGGGCGGTCGATCACGGCCATCGGCATCATCCGGGCGATGGCGCGCCACTCGTTCCAGCGATGGAAGCTGGCGAGATTGTCGGAGCCCATGATCCAGACGAAGTTCACGCCGGGGCAGCGGCGCTTCAGCGCGCGCAGCGTATCGGCGGTGTAGCGGGTGCGCAGCATCGCCTCGATGCCGGTGACGTGGATCTTGGAATGGTCGGCGAGCTTGCGGCCGAAGCGGATGCGCTGCGCCAGCGAGGGCAGCGCCGTGTTGTCCTTCAGCGGGTTGCCGGGGGTCACCAGCCACCAGATCCGGTCGAGCTGGAGCCGGCGCAAGGCGGTCAGGCTCGCCATGCGGTGCCCGTCATGAGCCGGGTTGAAGGTGCCGCCGAACAGGCCGATGCGCAGGCCGGGCGCATGCGGCGGCAGGCGCAGGTGTTCCATCGTCTCGTGGGGGCGCGTCGCCGCGGGATCGGAGGTCACGGGCGGATCTGGCCGTTGCCGTGGACGCGGTACTTGAAGGAGCAGAGCTGCTCGACTCCGACCGGGCCGCGGGCGTGCATGCGGCCGGTGGCGATGCCGATCTCCGCGCCGAAGCCGAATTCCCCGCCATCGGCGAACTGGGTCGAGGCGTTGTGCAGCACGATGGCCGAGTCGATCTCGGCGAGGAAGCGGCCGGCAGCGGCCGCATCGGCGGTGACGATGGCGTCGGTGTGGTGCGAGCCATAGCGCTCGATATGGGCGATGGCTTCGTCGAGCCCGGCCACGACCTTCACAGCGATGATGCGGTCGAGATACTCGGTCGCCCAGTCCGCCTCGCTCGCCGCCTCGGCCCGGGCCGCCGCGGCCTGGGTGCGGGCATCGCCGCGCACCGCACAGCCGGCCTCGATCAGAGCCGTCACCAGCGGCTCCAGATGCGTCGCCGCGCAGGCCTGGTCGACCAGCAGCGTCTCGGCGGCACCGCAGACGCCGGTGCGCCGGAGCTTGGCGTTGAGCACGATCTCGCGGGCCATGGCGAGGTCGGCCGCGGCATCGACATAGACATGGCAGTTGCCGTCGAGATGGGCGAAGACGGGAACGCGCGCATCGCTCTGGACGCGGGCCACCAGGCTCTTGCCGCCGCGCGGCACGACGACGTCGACGTTGCCGTCGAGGCCCTTGAGGATTTCGCCGACCGCGTCCCGGTCGCGCGTCGGCACGAGCTGGATCGCATCGCCGGGCAGGCCGGCCGCCTCCAGGCCCTCGCGCAGCGCGGCCGCGATTTCGGTGGCGGTGCGGAAGCTGTCCGAGCCCGCGCGCAGGATCGCGGCATTGCCGCTCTTCAGGCAGAGCGCGCCGGCATCGGCGGTGACGTTGGGACGGCTTTCGAAGATCACCGCGATGACGCCGAGCGGCGTCGCGACGCGCTCGAAGCGCAGGCCGTTGGGCTGCGTCCAGGTCGCGAGCACGCGCCCGAGCGGATCGGGCAGGGTGGCGACGCTGGCGACGGCCTCGGCCACCGCGGACAGGCGGGCGGGATCGAGCAGCAGGCGGTCGATGAAGGCCGGGGTCTGGCCGGCGGCCCGGGCCTCGGCGAGGTCGAGCGCATTGGCCGCGAGAATCGGAGCCTGACGGGTGCGCAGCGCCGCGGCCATGGCGACCAGTGCGTCATTGCGCTGCGCGGTGGTGGCGAGCGCGATCACGCGCGATGCGGCGCGGGCGCGCCGTCCGAGCGCACCCATGAGAGCGGCCAGATCCGGTACCCGTCCGTCCTCGCCGGCGGGCCTCTCGCTCGAGACCACGCGGAGCGCCGCTTCGCTCGTCATTTCCACCCTGCCCGACGCCATCTTGCCGCAACCTTAGACCACACCGAGCGCCATGTCGTCCCGGTGGATCATCTCGGCCCGTCCCGGATAGCCCAGGATGGCCCCGATGTCGCGCGAGGCCTTGCCGAGGACGAGCGCCGCTTCGCCGGCATCATAGGCCACGAGGCCGCGCCCGAGCAGCCGGCCGTCGGGGTCGCGGATCAGCACGGCGTCGCCGCGGGCGAAGTCGCCTTCGATCCGGCTCACGCCGACGGGCAGGAGGCTCGCGCCGCCGGCCAGCGCGCGCGCCGCGCCGGCATCGACATGCAGCGTGCCGCGGGGCTCCAGCGAGCCGGCGATCCAGGTCTTGCGCGCGGTGGCGGGGGTCGAGGCTGTCAGGAACCAGGTGCAGCGCGCCCCGGCGGCGATGGCGGCGAGCGGGTTCTTTGCCCGCCCGTCGGCGATGAGCATATGCGTGCCGCCGCTGGCGGCGATCTTGCCGGCCTCGATCTTGGTGCGCATGCCGCCGCGCGAGAGCTCGGAGGCGGCGCCTCCCGCCATCGCATCGATCTCCGGGGTGATGCGCTCGACCAGCGGGATATGACGCGCCGACGGGTCTCGTGCGGGCGGGGCGGTGTAGAGCCCGTCGATGTCGGAGAACAGCACGAGCAGATCGGCGCCGGCCATTGTGGCGACGCGGGCTGCGAGGCGGTCGTTGTCGCCATAGCGGATCTCGGTCGTGGCGACCGTGTCGTTCTCGTTGATCACCGGCACGGCGCGCAGGTCGAGCAGGCGGCCGAGCGTGGCCCGGGCGTTGAGATAGCGCCGGCGCTCCTCGGTATCGGCCAGGGTCAGCAGGATCTGGCCGGCCGTGAGGCCATGATGGCCCAGCGCCTCGGCCCAGGTGCGGGCGAGCGCGATCTGGCCGACGGCCGCCGCGGCCTGGCTCTCCTCGAGGCGCAGCGGCCCGGAGGGCAGGGCGAGCACGGTGCGCCCCAGCGCGATCGCGCCGGAGGAGACGACGAGCACATCCGCACCGCGCTGGTGCAGATCGGAGAGGTCCTCCGCCAGCGCCGCCAGCCAGGCCTGGCGCAGGCGGCCGCGCTCGCGATCGACGAGCAGGCTCGAGCCGACCTTGACCACGATGCGGCGGAACTGATGGAGCGACGGCGTCTGCACGGACAGGGGAACCCGCGGGGTTGGCGATTGCGCTGCCTGCCTCTTGGCGAAAAGCGCGTCATTGTAAAGCGCGTGGCCGGGAGGGCAGGGGCGTCGCCTGCGCATTCGCGCGGCAGTTGCATTGACATTGCCTGTTCGAGCGCCCATATGGGGCCTGTCGATATTTAGGCCGAACGACTTGGCCCCGCGCATTCCTTGCGCACGCTGACGACCTTCCCGCTAAAACTTCGAAAAACGGCGCGCGAAATCCGTCTCGCGCCATCAATAATACCGTGAAAGGGTTCGTCATGAGCGCCGGTACAGTCAAGTGGTTCAATTCGACCAAGGGTTTCGGTTTCATCCAGCCGGATGACGGCGGGCAGGACGTGTTCGTCCACATCAGCGCCGTCGAGCGTGCTGGCATGCGTGATCTCCAGGAAGGTCAGAAGATCTCCTACGAGCTCACCCAGGACAAGCGTTCGGGCAAGATGTCGGCGGATCAGCTCCGCGCCGAGTGAGACGATCGCCGCAGCGGCCGGCCAGGACAGCAGGAGGGCGACCACGGATGTACTGGCGCCCCCGTTTCCCGGTCTGAGCCGTAGCGGCGTGACGAAGGGTCGGTCCTAGTGCCCGGCCCTTTTTTCCATTCTCGAACCGCAGGAGTGACAGATGCAGGTTCTCGTTCGCGACAACAATGTCGATCAGGCCCTCCGCGTCCTGAAGAAGAAGATGCAGCGCGAAGGCGTCTTTCGCGAGATGAAGCGCCGTTCGGCCTATGAGAAGCCGTCCGAGAAGCGCGTCCGCGAGAAGGCCGATGCGATCCGGCGCGCCCGCAAGGTCGCCCGCAAGCAGATGCAGCGCGAAGGCCTGATCGCCGCGCCGAAGCCCAAGCCGCGCCCGGTGCGCGCTGGAAGCGCACCCGCGCCGCGCTGATTTCGATACCATTCGGGCGCATTTTGGATTATTGCGCCCTCGCGGGCCGGAATGCGCCCGTCACAACCCGAGAGAAGGCCAGCCTTGAAGAACCCGAACGACCGCAGCTTCACTGATCGCCAGGCCAATTCCGCGGCCGCCAAGAAAGCGCTCCTGGAGCGTTTCAAGGCGAGGCCGGGTCCGGATGACCCGATCATGCAGCAGCGACGCGCGGAACGCGAAGCCGTCGCCGCCGCCCGCGCCGAGCGCGAGGCCGAGAAGGCCGCCATACGCGCCGAGCAGGAGCGCCTCGCCGAGATCGAGCGCCTGCGCCTCGAAGAGGAAGAGCGCATCGCCGAGATCGCCCGCGAGGCCGCCCGCAAGGCCGAACAGGCGAAGCGCGACGCCGAGCGTCCGCGCAAGGTGCTGCTCGAGGCCGTGCAGTACGCCCAGATGCGCGCTGCCGGCAAGGGCGGTCGCCGCTGACGGCCCCCGCACCGGGCACCGCCCGGTGATGCTGAAGGGTCTCTCGCGGCCGTGTCGCGGCTGAAGGCTCCGCAGTCCAGGTCCGGCGGGATTCCCGAGCGAGTCCCGCAGCCATGACATGCCGCCCAATGGGGCGGGTCGCTCCGTGCCGCCCGGCCGGATCGTGAACCCGCTTCCCGCCGCCGATACGGGAGTGAGCCGCCATGGCGACGCGAGGCCTTTCATCCGACGAGATCAAGCTGCGTGCGCAGCGCGCCTTTGAGAAGGCCGATGCCCGCAAGCAGGAGGCCTCACGCGCCATGGAGGCCGAGCAGGTCGAGCGCGAGGCGATTCTGCAGAAGACGGTCCGCCTGAGGGCGCTGCGTCTGGCCAAGGAGGCCGCCGATGCCGAGACGGCGGCGATCGTCGCCGCCGAGCAGGCGCGCATCAAGACCGAGGCCGCCGATGCCAAGGCCGCCGCCAAGGCCCTGAAGGCCGCCGAGACCGCCAAGCGCGCGACCAAGAGCCGGGCCAAGGCCTGACGACCGCCTTCGGCCGCCCCTTAGGCGGCGCTCGTGCCGGGCGGGAACCGGTGCGCCCTTGCGACGTCGTCACGCCGTTTCCCAAGCAGCACCGTGGCGGCCTGCGCCGCCCTGCCGGCATCGCACAGGATGCATGGGCCGCGCCTCGCGATTATGGCTTCCAGTTGACCCGCGCCCTCATTACCGTATGAAAAATTGTCGCAGGCAGATTTATCTCGCCGCCGATTGAACCTTCTCCACGCTCGCTGCGACCAACCCTCGCGAGCCGGATGTCAGGCCTCGAGGTCAATGCATACGGAATCCGACGAAGACCTCGTCAAGCGGATCGCCGGAGGCGACCGACTCGCGATGAAGGTGCTGTTCTCGCGGCACCAGACACGGGTTTATCGTTTCGCCCAGCGCCTGCTGCGGGACGAGACGATGGCGGAGGATGTGACCGGTGACGTCTTCATGGACCTCTGGCGTCAGGCGGACCGGTTCGAGGCACGTTCCTCGGTCACGACCTGGCTGCTCACCATCGCGCGCAACAAATCCTACTCGGCCCTGCGCAAGCGGCGCGATGCCGGGCTGGACGACGACTTCGCCGCCAGCATCGAGGACGAATCCGACGATCCCGAGGTCGTGGTGCAGAAGCAGGACAAGAGCCTGGCGATCCGTGCCTGCCTCGCCAAGCTGTCCCGCGACCATGCCGAAGTCATCGACCTCGTCTATTATCACGAGAGCTCGGTCGAGGAGGTCGCCAGGATCGTCGGCATCCCCGAGAACACGGTCAAGACACGCCTCTTCCACGCCCGCAAGAAGCTGGGCGAGCTGCTCAAGGCCGCCGGCGTCGACCGGGGCTGGCCCTGAGAGGGGGCCGCGGAAGCGGCTTTCACGGACCGAATTGCCGATGCCTTCCACCCTTCATCCGCTCCCGCTGCGTCCCTCGAGCGATCCTGGAGTCCAGTCATGACCGACGCCATCGCGACCGATCCCAAGCGGGCCGAACTCGAGCTGCTGCTTCCGTTCTACGCCACTGGCCGGATCTCGGCGGCCGACAAGGCGCGGGTCGAGGCGGCCCTGGCCGCTGATGCCGAACTGGCGCTGCGGCTCGACATCATCCGCGACGACATGGCCGAGACGACGCTGCTGAACGAGAGCCTCGGGGCTCCCTCGCCGCGTGTTCTCGATCGTCTCATGGCGGGCGTGGAGGCCGAGCCGCGCCGGCAGGGCCTGCTCGCCAGCGCCAAGGGCGGGTTCATGACTTGGCTCGGCCAACTCCTGGCGACCCAGCCGCCGCGCCGACTGGCCTATGCGGGCGCTGCGGCCTGTGCGCTGATCGCCCTGCAGGGCGTCGCGCTGACGGGAATCCTGCTGCGCGAGCAGACCGGTTTCGAGACCGCCTCCACCGCCCCGCAATCCTCCGAGCGCTATGTCCTGCTCAGCTTTGCGACGGATGCGCGCGCCGGAGACATCGCCTCCTTCTTCAAGCGCTACGAGGCGTCGGTCGTGGATGGGCCGCGCGCCAACGGTTACTTCAAGGTGCGTGTCGGCGATGCGTCGCTGACGCAGGCCCAGGTCGATGCCATCGCCGCCCGGATGAAGGCCGAGGCGGCGATCGTGCGCTTCGTCGCGCCGGCGCCCTGAGGCGGCGGGGCGGTGACGGGCGGGCCTGCTTCTGATATGCCGTCGCTGCATCGGAGCGCATCGGGAGAGCGCATCATGACGTTGCCTCGTTCCCTGCTGACCCGCGCCGTCTCGGCCCTTCGGCTGGCCGCAGGCGGCGGCTTCGCGCTGATGCTCGTGCTGGCCGCCGGGCCGGCCGGGGCGCAGCAGCCGGCGCCGGGCGCGACCCCGCCCGCAGGCGGCGCGGCCAGCCCGCCGACGCGGGCGATCACGGTGCCGCCTCCGGCCTGGCGGGTGCCCAATGTCTTCGGGGGGCCGGCCGCGTCGCGCACGGTCGTCCCGGCCGCGGACGAAACCCGCTTCGTGCCGGGCGAGATTCTGTTCGAGCTCGCGCCCAATGTGCAGGCGGAGACCGTGCTGCGCCGCTATGGCGCCACGCTGATCACCAGCCGGCGTGTCGAGCTCGCCGGGACCACGATCATCCGCGCGCGTCTGGCCGAGGGGCGCGACCTGCGGGACGTGCTGACGCAGATGGCCAGCGACAACGCCATTGCCGGCGCACAGCCGAACTTCACCTTCGAGCTGCAGCAGGACCTGGCCCAGCCCGTCAGCACGACGGCCTCGGGCGGGCGCTCGGACATCCCGACGCTGCGCCTCTCGGACCCCGCCGCCGTCCGGCCGACGCCCGCGCCGCGCCGCGAGCTGCCGCCGCAATATGTCGCCGACAAGCTGCGGCTCGGGGAGGTCCACAAGCTCGCCCGCGGCGCGACGATCCGGGTCGCCGTGATCGACTCGGGCGTCGATGTCGCCCATCCCGAGCTGCGCGGCGGCGTCGCCGGTCTGTTCGACGCGCTGGGCGAAGACTATGTGCCGCATGCCCACGGCACCGCCATGGCGGCGGCGATCGTGGCGCAGGGGCAGTTGCAGGGCGTCGCGCCCGGCGCGCGGCTGCTGGTCGGCCGGGCCTTTTCAGGCCGTGCCGGTTCCGGCTCCGCCAATGGCACGAGCCTGCAGATCATGTCCGCGATCGAGTGGGCCGTGAACCAGGGCGCGCGCGTGATCAATCTCAGCTTCGCCGGCCCGGAAGACCGCCTGCTCTCGCGCGGGCTCGCCGGCGTGGCGGCGAAGGGTGTGGTCGCCGTCGCCGCGGCGGGCAATGCCGGGCCCAACGCCGCGCCGCTCTATCCCGGCGCCGATCCCAACGTCATCGCGGTCACGGCCACCGATGCCGACGACCGGGTGTTCCGTCAGGCCAATCGCGGTGCCTACATCGCCGTGGCGGCGCCGGGCGTCGACGTGATCGCGGCGGAGCCGAACGGGCGCTACGCCTTCTCGTCGGGAACCTCGATCGCGGCCGCGCATGTCTCGGGCCTCGTCGCCCTGATGCTGGAGAAGCGCCCGGATCTCGACCCCGCCGGGGTCCGTCGCCTGCTCAGCGAGAGCGCGGTCGATCTCGGCTCGAAGGGGCGCGATCCCGTCTATGGCGCCGGCCGCGTCGATGCGGCGGCCGCATTGTCGCGCGTCGCGCCGCTCACCGCGTCACGCCCCTGAGACCACTGCGAGGCGCGGCGCCGGCTCGTATTGCTGCTCCAGCCGGTTGGCATGGCGATGAAGCAGGCGCCAGCCACCCTCCTCGAAACGGAAGACATGGGTCACCCGGTTGGTCCAGCGTGTCGGTACCTCCGTCCCCGGCAACAGCACCTCGAACACCTCGATGTCGGTGACGAGCGCGAGCTCCGTTCCCACCACGGTGGTAACGTTCTCATGGCTGACCGTGCCGCCGCGGAACTGCCGGGCCGCCCAGTCCCAGCGTTGCGAGATCGCCGCCCAGCCCTTCTCGTATCCGCCCCAGCCATACATGCTGGTGGCATCGTCGGCATGGGAATAGAGCGCCTTGATCGGACTGACATCGCCGTTGGCGACATGGCTCAGGGCCGAGCGCAGGCCGGCCAATGCGGCGGGAAAGGCCTTCGCGGCCGGTGTTTGCAAGCTCTCGTCCATTATCGTCTCCCGTCGCAGCGCAGCCTAGCATGGCCGCGGGCTCCCGGTTCAAGCGCCGGGCCCACGCTTGCGCTGCAAGGCACCGCTTGACCTTCGGCCCGGCATCGGACTGATGTCCGGCCATGGCCCGACCCAGACTTCTCTTCGTCGCGACCGAAGACTGGTTCTTCGCGTCGCATTTCCTGCCGATGGCGCGGGCGGCGCGCGAACTGGACTTCGACGTCGCCGTGATCGCGCGCGAGCGCAACCACCGGCGCGTCATCGAGGCGGCGGGCGTCCGGCTGATCGCGCTGGAGGCTGAGCGTCGCAGCCTCGACCCGCGGGCGCTGCTTCGCCAGGTCAAGGCGCTGCGGGCGCTGATCGAGCGGGAGCGGCCCGACATCCTGCATTGCATCGCGCTCAAGCCGATCGCGCTCGCGGGCCTCGCCGGCCGTCTGGCCGGGGTGCAGCGTCGAGTCTATGCGCTGACGGGGCTGGGCTTCCTCGGCGCCAAGGAGGGGCTGGCGGCGGCCGCGGCGCGGATGGCGGCGATCGCCTGGCTGCGCGGCGCGATCGACGGCCCGCAGGTGCGCTTCCTGTTCGAAAACCCCGACGATCCCGTCACGCTCGGGCTCGATCCCGCGGATGCGGCCAAGGTCGCGATCGTCGGCGGCGCCGGGGTCGATCCGCTGATCCTGATGCCGGAGCCGATGCCGCCGGCGCCGCCGCTGAAGGTCGCGCTGGTGGCGCGGCTGCTCTGGTCGAAGGGGGTCGATCTGGCGGTCGAGTCGGTCCGGTTGGCGCGGGCGCAGGGGGCACGGGTCGAGCTGACGCTGCACGGCGCGCCCGACCCCTCGAACCCCAAGGCCATTCCCGAGGAGACGCTGAAGCAATGGGCGGCGCGGCCGGGGATCGACTGGGCCGGCCCGACCCGCGACATCGAGGGCGTCTGGCGGCAGCACCATCTCTGCATTCTGCCGTCGCGCGGCGGCGAAGGGCTGCCGCGCACGATCCTGGAGGCGGCGGCCTGTGGCAGGCCGATCCTGACCACGGACGTTCCGGGTTGCCGCAGCTTCGTGCGCGACGGGCAGGACGGCATGGTGGTGCCCGCCAACGACGCCGCCGCCCTGGCGCAGGCGCTGATCGTCCTGTCGCGCGCGCCGGCGCTGGCCGAGCGCATGGGGGCGAGCGCGCGGGCCCGGCTGATCGACGGACATACCGAGCGCGACGTCATGAACGCCGTCAAGGCGCTGTATCGCAACCTGCTCGCCCGCCCGACGACGGACATCGCCGCGTGAGCGTGCCGGCGCTCGACCGGCGCGGCTTCATCCTCCAGCACACCCGTCTGCTGCCCGTGCCGCATGCGCCCGAGATCGCGCTCCATGTCGCCGATGAGGCGACCGAACTCTGGCAGAAGACCGAGGACGAGCTGGCGACGATCGGGCTGCCGCCGCCGTTCTGGGCTTTCGCCTGGGCGGGGGGCCAGGCGCTGGCGCGCCACCTGCTGGACGACCCCGCGATCGTGCGCGGGCGGCGGGTGCTCGACTTCGCCAGCGGCTCGGGGCTGGTGGCCATCGCCGCCGCCCGCTGTGGCGCGCGCCTGGTCCAGGCCTGCGACATCGATGCCTTCGCGGCGGAGGCGATTGCGCTCAACGCGGCGGCCAATAACGTGACGGTCGCCGTCCGCCTCGAGGATCTGGTGGGGCGTGACGAGGGCTGGGACGTCGTCTGCGCCGGGGACGTCTGCTATGAGCGGGCGATGGCCGAGAGCGTCGTCGCCTGGCTGGCGCGGCTGTCGGCGCGCGGAGCGGTGGTCCTGATCGGCGATCCCGGCCGCAGCTATCTGCCGAAGGACCGGCTTGAGGCGCTGGCGAGTTACGCCGTGCCGGTGTCGCGCTCGCTCGAGGATGCCGACATCAAGCACTCCACTGTCTGGCGCTTGAAGGGATAGGCCGGCGCCGAGGCGCCGGCCACTGGTGGTGCTCAGGCGGCCCGACGGCGCGACGCGTGCAGCGCCACGACCTGCCCGTCCTGCGAGGTCCGGAAGCTCGCGATCAGCCGGTTGAGCTGTTCGATCTGATCGAGAAGGGTCTTGGACGAGGCGGCGCTCTGCTCGGCGAGCGCGGCGTTCTGCTGGGTGATCTCGTCCATGTGGCTGACCGTCTGGCTCATCTCTTCGATGCCGTTGGCCTGCTCGCCAGAAGCGCTGGCGATCTCCTGCACGGTCGAGGAGACGGCGGCGGACGCCTCGACGATCTGCTCCAGCGTGCCGCCGGCGAGCCGCACCAGCTTCACGCCCTCCGTCACCTCGGCGTCCGAGGAGGCGATCAGGCCGGTGATGTCCTTCGCCGCGTCGGAGGAGCGCTGGGCCAGGGCACGGACCTCCGCGGCGACGACGGCGAAGCCGCGCCCGGCATCGCCGGCGCGGGCGGCTTCCACCGCCGCGTTGAGGGCCAGCAGATTGGTCTGGAAGGCGATTCCGTCGATGACGCTGGTGATCTCGGAGATCTTCTTCGAAGCGTCCTCGATGCGCGACATCGCGTCGGTGGCGTTCTTGACGATATCGCCACCGGTTCGGGCGATCTTGGTGGCGTCATCGGCGAGCGCGACCGAGCGCTTGGAGGCCTGCGACGAGGTCTTCACCGAGGCGGCGAGTTCCTCGGTCGTGGCCGCGCTTTCCTCGAGAGCCGAGGCTTGCTGCTCGGTCCGCATCGACAGGTCCGAGGCGCCGGAGTTGATTTCCTGCGAGGAGGCGGCGATGGCGGCCGAGTTCGTCTTGATGGTGCTCACCAGCTGCTCGATGCGTGCGACGGCCTCGTTGAAGTTGTCGCGGATCGCGCCGTATTCCTCGGGGATGTTCTGGCCGATGCGGAAGGTGAGATCGCCATTGGCCAGCGCGGCCATGGCCTCGCTGACGGAGGCGACCGCCTTTTCGCGCTCGGCGGCCAGGGCTCGCTCGGCAGCCTTCGCCTGCTCCTCGACCTTGAGGCGGGCCGCTTCGGAGGCCTCCAGGTAGACGGAGATCGCGTAGTCCATGTCGAGCAGGGCGGCCTTGACCAGGGCGCTGATTTCCGCGGCCCGATCGGTGGCGCCGGCGACCTTGCCGCCGAAGCGCGATTTCGGCCAGCGCGCGATCAGAACATCGGTGATGATCTTCTCGAGGATCAGGGCATAGCCGCCGATGTACCAGCGCGGTTCGAGCCCGATCCGGGCGTGGATCTCGCCGACCTTGGTGACGGCGGCGACGTAGCTCTGGTCGAACTGGCCCTTGGCGATCCGGTCCCAGTGCGAGGACTGGCGCTGCTGGGCGCCGTCGATCTGCTTCTCGCTGGAGAAGAAGCGCTGCGTCTCCGGATAGCTGCGCAGCTGCTTGTAGAAGGTTTCGAGCGCGCCCGGCAGAGCCGCGACGATGTCGTCATGCATCCCCTTGATCTGGTCGCGGGCGCGGCCATCGAGCTGCATGAAGGAAAGGCGGCTGGCGAGGTTATCAGACGACATGGGGAGCTCCTGCGACCCGCAACACCATGTACTGGTGCTCCACCATATGGAACGTGTCCTTAGTTAACGAAGGATCAATGCCGCAGCTTATTTTTGAGCAAGTCTCGCGGAACGGTCGTGTTTCTCTGCGTCATTCGTCTAAGGACTAGGCAGATCAGGCGCCCGAGGTCTCGTAACGGTCAAGGAACGCCTCGACCGGCAAGGCGCGGAAATCGGCAAGTGCCTTGCGGAGATGCAGGTGGTCCCAGTCCCACCAGCCGAGCGCCATCAGCCGCTCTGCGACCTGTTCGGGGAAGCGGCGGCGGATCGGCCGGGCCGGGTTGCCGGCGACGATGGTGTAGGGTGCGACGTCCTTGGTGACGATCGCGCCGCCGGCGACGACGGCGCCCGTGCCGATGCTGCGGCCGGGCAGGATGATGGCGCCGTGGCCGATCCAGACATCGTGGCCGATGGTCACCGGCGTCGAGCGGCGCCATTCGAAGAAGGCGGCATCGTCCTCCGCATCCTCGAAATAGGCGCTGGCGCGGTAGGTGAAATGCGACTGGCTCGCCCGCTGCATCGGGTGGTTGCCGGGATTGATCCGGGTCATCGCCGCGATCGAGCAGAACTTGCCGATGGTCGTGTAGATGATGTTGGAATCGTTCACGACGTAGGAGTAGTCGCCCATCGTCGACTCGACGAAGGAGGTTCGCGCCCCGATCTCGGTGTAGCGCCCCAGCGTCGCCTCCCGGACGACCGCCGTCTCATGGATCACCGGTTCGAGCCCGAGCTTCTTGGCGGCCATGGGGTGTCTCCGTCCTGTGGGGGTCGCCGGCCCGGTCGTCAGCGGCCGAGCGGAAAGGCGTCGATGATGCGGAAGCGGCCGGCCCGGTCGTCCTGCCGGAACAGAGCGAGGCGGTCGATGGCGACCGGACCCGCGGGGACGGCGCGCGCATGGGCCTCGGCCAGGGCGGCCGCGACGGCGGGAGCCTCGTCCGCCGGGAGCGCCCCGGTCAGCGTCATGTGGAAGCGGAAGGCGTCACCGACATAAGGATAGCCATAGGCTTCGAGATGGGCGCGCTCGGCCGGGGTCAGCGGGCTGGCAAGGCGCCGCGCCAGATCGGCCTGTCCCAGCGGCGCGCGAAACGGCTCGAAGGCCTGGACGACGCCGAAGGCCAGCGCCTGCAGCGCCGGGCTCGGCTCGCTCGGCGTCAGCGCGACGAAGCGGCCGAGCGAGGTGACTTTGAGGCCGGCCAGAGGCACCGCCGTGCAGCCGAGCGCGATCTGCCGGGCGAAGGCCCGCAATTCACCCTCGCTTCGACCGCCAGCCAGTTCGAAGGGCGCCTTCAGCGTCGCGTGAAAGCCGTAGCGGCGTGGCTCGGCGGTGCGGTCCGGCCAGAGCTGCGCGTCGCAGCCGGGCGGGACAGTGAAGGCGATCTCCTCGCCCGTGAAGGCGTCGTAGCCCAGCGTCGCGCAGCCGAAGCGCCAGAGCGCGCTGTCGACGGCGGGCGCGTAATAGAGGGCGTAGCGCGTACCGCTCAAAACGCGCGCTCGCCCTTCGACCAGACGGCCGCGATCACGGGCGTCGGTCCCAGCGCCCTGAAGCGGACGAGATCCGCCCGCAGCCCGGTCTTGAGATGGCCGCGATCCTTCAGGCCGAGGATGTCGGCAACCTTCCAGGTGACCATGCCCATGGCGTCGGGCAGACCGAGTCCATGGTCGTTGTGGAGCTTGAGCACGGCCTGGAGCAGGCTGGCGGGCACATAGTCGGAGGAGAGGCCGTCGAGCAGCCCCTTCTCGGCCAGTTCGGAGACCGAGACGCCGCCGGAATGCGAGCCGCCGCGCACGACGTTCGGCGCGCCGGCGATCGTCGCGAGCCCGCGCTGCTTGGCGGCGGCGGCGGCCTCGACCGTGGTCGGGAATTCCGAGATCACCGCACCCGAGGCGAGGCCCTCCTCGACGTGCTCGATCGTGGTGTCGTCATGGGTCGCGATCGGGATGCCGCGGGCGCTGAAGAGCGCGACCACCGCCTGCCAGTTGCTGGAGACATTGGCGGCGCCCTCCTGCTGGCGGGTGGCGACGTCCTCCTCGAACTCGGCCTCGGTCTTGCCGTTGCCGACGGCATAGGTCCGCAGGTGCTCGATGTTGCGCCACTGGCGCTGGCCCGGGGTGTGGTCCATCAGCGAGACCAGCTGCACGAGCGCATCGTCCTGATAGGGCTCGATGTCCCTGAGCAGGTCGGGGCTCGTCAGCTCGCAGCGCATGTGGATGCGGTGGTCGATGCGGAAGACGCCTTCCGCCTGGCCCTGGGCGAGCGAGGTCATGACATCGGCGAAGATGTCCTTGCGGTAATCCTTGGCGGAGAAGGGCGTGCCGGCGCAGATCGCGTCATAGACCGTGGTCACGCCGGCCGCCGCCATCTGCGCGTCATGGACCAGCGCGGCGGCGAGCCCGTTCGGCCAGAAGACCTTGGGCCGCGGCATGAAGTGCTTTTCCATGTTGTCGGTGTGCATCTCGACGAGGCCGGGCGCGACATAGTCGCCGCCCGCGTCGACCGCCCCCGGCAGCGACGAGAGCCCCTGGTCGACGGCCGTGATGACGCCGTTCTCGAAGGCGATCGTGCCCGTGACGATCTCGTCCTCGAGGATCAGGCGGGCATTGGTCAGAACGGTCTGCATCAGGCGGCCTTCCGGAAAGCGGTGATGTCGAGATAGCGCGTCGCGACCTTCTCGCGCACGGCCTCGTCGTGGAAAATCCCGACGATGGCGGAGCCATTGGTACGGGCTTCCGCGATCAGTTCGACCACGACGTCGCGGTTGGCGGCGTCGAGCGAGGCGGTCGGCTCGTCGATCAGCATGATGGCGGAGGGGTCGACGAAGGAACGCGCGATGTTGACGCGCTGCTGCTCGCCGCCGGAGAAGGTCGCCGGGGCGAGGTTCCAGAGGCGCTCGGGCAGGTTGAGCCGGGCGAGCATCGCCTTGGCCCGTTCGCTCGCCTGATCCGGAGAGATGCCGCGCGCCAGAAGCGGGTCGCGCACGATGTCGAGCGCGCTGACGCGCGGGATCACGCGCAGGAACTGCGAGACGAAGCCGAGCGTGCGGCGGCGGATGTCCAGCACCGTGCGCGGAACGGCGGTGACGATGTCCACGGGACGGCCCGCATGGGTGATGTGGATATGGCCCGCGCTCGGCAGGTAGTTGCCGTAGAGGATGCGCAGCAGGCTCGACTTGCCGGCGCCGGATGCGCCCGCGAGCACGAGGGCCTCGCCGGCCTCGACGCTGAAATTGACGTCGTCGAAGACGGGCAGCCGGACGCCGCCCTGGTTGTGCAGGGTGAAGGCCTTGGTGACGTTCTCGACGCGAATCATCGTGGTCATGGGATCAGGCCTTGGAGGGTGGCGGTGACGCCGGCGTGACGGGCGTGCGTTGGGTGGTCGAGGTGTTCCGCGGCGGAGCGGCCTTGGCCGGCCGGCCCAGCAGGGTCCGTTCGACATCCAGCCCGCTCGGCTGCCGGTCCGCCTCGCCGGAGACGGGGCTCGGGACGGCCCGAGCGCCGAAACCCGACCATTGGGGCTGGATGAAGCCGCTCATACGGTCAGCACTGCCGAGGTGAGGAGCTGCGTGTAGGCGTGGTGCGGGTCGTCGAGAACCTGATCCGTCAGGCCCTGCTCGACGACATGGCCGTCCTTCATCACCATCAGCCGGTCGGTGAGAAGCCGCGCCACGGCGAGGTCGTGCGTGACGATGATCGCCGCCAGGCCGAGATCGCGGACCAGCACGCGCAGCAGGTCGAGCAGGCGGGCCTGGACCGAGACGTCGAGGCCGCCGGTCGGCTCGTCCATGAAGACGAGGCGGGGTTCCGAGACGAGCACCCGGGCGATCTGCAGGCGCTGCTGCATGCCGCCCGAGAACTGGCGCGGCCGGTCGTCGATGCGGGCACCGGCGATCTCGACGCGGGCGAGCCAGTCGAGCGCGCGCTCGCGGATCTGGCCGTAGTGGCGGTCGCCGCGGTCCATCAGCCGTTCGCCGACATTGCCGCCGGCCGAGACATCCATGCGCAGGCCGTCGCGCGGGTTCTGGTGGACGATGCCCCAGGCGGTGCGCATCAGCTGCCGGCGCTCCTGCTCGGGCACCGAGTAGATGTCGAGCGGCGCCGACCCGCCGCGGAACAGCACCTCGCCCTCGTCGGGACGGTCGATGCCGGCGAGGCAGCGCAGCAGGGTCGATTTGCCGGAGCCGGATTCGCCGACGATGCCGAGCACCTCGCCCGGCCAGAGGTCGAAGGAGACGCCCTCACAGCCGATGCGCTCGCCATAGAAGCGCGAGACGCCGGCGGCGGAGAGCAGCGGGGCGGGTTCGAGGACGGTGTCGGGTGGGGAGACGTGGAGGGTCATGACGTGCTCTCCTCGCTGGCGACCAGCCCGCTCGCCGCCGCATCGCCCAGCATCGCGCCGCGATGGCCGGCGGCGCGACGCGTCTCGCAATGGTGGCTGTCCGAGCAGACGAACATTCGGCTGCCCTGGTCGTCGATCACGACCTCGTCGAGATAGCTGTCGGTGGCGGCGCAGAGCGCGCAGGGCTCGTTCCAGCTCTGGATCCGGAAGGGGTGGTCCTCGAAATCGAGGCTGCGCACGCTGGTGTGGGGCGGGAGCGCATAGATGCGCTTCTCGCGGCCGGCGCCGAAGAGCTGGAGCGCCGGCGACATGTGCATCTTCGGGTTGTCGAATTTGGGGATGGGCGAGGGCGCCATGATGTAGCGGCCGTTGATCATGACCGGATAGTCATAGGTCGTCGTGACCTCGCCGAAGCGGGCGATGTTCTCGTAGAGCTTCACCTGCATCAGCCCGTATTCGGCCCAGGCGTGCATCTTCCGCGTCTCGGCCTCGCGCGGCTCGAGCTTGCGCAGCGGTTCCGGCTGGGGGACCTGGTAGACCATGATCTGACCGGCCTGGAGCGGTGCCTCGGGGACGCGGTGGCGGGTCTGGATGATCGTGGCCTGCTCGGTGGCTTCCGTGGTGCGGGCGTCGGCGGTCTTCTCGAAGAAGCGGCGGATCGAGACGGCGTTGGTGGTGTCGTCGGCGCCCTGGTCGATGACCTTCAGCGTGTCCTGGGGCCCGATGATCGCCGCCGTGACCTGGATGCCGCCAGTGCCCCAGCCGCGGGCGAGCGGCATCTCGCGCGAGCCGAACGGCACCTGATAGCCCGGCACGGCCACGGCCTTGAGCAAGGCGCGGCGGATCATCCGCTTCGTCTGCTCGTCGAGATAGGCGTAGTTGTAGGCGGGGCTGGCGTCGTCGCCCGGCAGGGTCTGGTGAACGGTCATTCCGCGGCCTCCGGCAGCGTCTCGGGTTCGGCTGCGAGGCGCGCCTCGCGCTCGCGGCGGATGCGGCGGATCAGTTCGAGCTCGCCCTGGAAGTCGACATAGTGCGGCAGCTTCAGATGCTCGACGAAGCCCGCCGCCTCGACATTGTCGGAGTGGTAGAGGACGAACTCGTCCTGCTGCGCCGGGTACTCGGCCGCCTCGCCGAATTCGCGGGCCTTGAGGGCGCGGTCGACGAGCGACATCGACATGGCCTTGCGCTCGCTATGGCCGAAGGCCAGGCCGTAGCCGCGGGTGAACTGCGGCGGAACGTCCTTTGAGCCGGCAAACTGGTTGACCATCTGGCATTCGGTCAGGGTGATCTCGCCGAGATCGACCGCGAAGCCCAACTCCTCGGGCACGAACTCGACCGAGACCTCGCCGACGCGGATCTCGCCGACGAAGGGATGGTTGCCGCCGAAGCCGCGCTGGACGGAATAGCCGAGCCCGAGCAGGAAGCCCTCGTCGCCGCGCGCCATCGCCTGCAGGCGGACGTCGCGGTCGGCCGGGAAGGAGACCGGCTCGCGGGTCAGGTCGAAGGGGCGAGGGTCGCCCTCGGGCGCAACCTCGGGCTCCATCAGCCCCTCGGCGCCGAGGATGTCGGGCACGCGGGGCATGTGGGCGTCGAGGGGGGCGTGAAGGCCGTCATGCTCGGGCTCGAGCCGGGCATTGCCTGCCGCATCCAGGCCTGATCCGCCTTCGTTGTCCATCAGCGCGAAATCGAACAGCCGGTGGGTGTAGTCGTAGGTCGGGCCAAGCACCTGCCCACCGGGCAGATCCTTGTAGGTTGCCGAGACGCGGCGGCGGATCGCCATCTTCGCGGTGTCCACCGGCTCCGACGAGCCGAAACGGGGCAGGGTGGTGCGATAGGCACGCATCAGGAAGGCGGCCTCGATGACGTCGCCCTGCGCCTGCTTCAGAGCCAGCGCCGCGAGATCGGCGTCATAGAGCGAGCCTTCGTTCATGACGCGCGCGCAGGCCAGCGCCTGCTGCTCGCGGATCTGGGCGACGCTGATCTCCGGAACGGCCGCGTCGCCGCGGCGCGCTTCCGCGACGCGCTCATGGGTGGCGAGGATGGCGGCTTCGCCGCCTTTGACCGCGACATACATCAGGCCGCCCCTCCGATTTGCGTGGAGCGCGGCAGGCCGATGACGCTGTCGCCATGGGCCAGCAGCAGATCGACGCCGAGCGGGTAGGCGGCGTTGTTGGCCGCGACCTCGGCCCAGAAGCCCGGCCGCAACCCCGCCGGGGCGATCTCGCGCCGGGTCGCGATGCCGGGGCCCGAGAGGGTCACCGCCTCGCCGCCGTGGAAGGCGGCGCATTGCACGATGATCGTCGTCGACCGATCGGGGAACTGGTCGTTGCCCGGATCGAAATCCGTCAGCCGCGGCGCCGGTGCGGCACCGTCGATGACGGCGAAGGCGGCCCGGCGCGGTTCCTCGACGAGGGCCGCTCCGCAATGGAAGCGCAGCCAGGCGCCGGCCGGGCCGTCGCGCAGCGCAGACGGCAGCCAGATCGGCGTCTCGTAATCCGCCAGCGTCAGGAGGGCGGTCGCCGTCGCCGCATGCAGTCCCTCGGGCGGCGCGATGCCGCCACTGATGACCTGCCGCGTGCCGGGCTCCGACAGGGCGCCGAGCAAGGCGCGGAAGGCGGCCTGGGACTGGAAGACGGGGTCGGTGAAGCCCGCGCCGATGAGGGTGTCGGCCGCCATCACGCGCCCCTGACGAGAGTGAAGAAATCGACCTTGGTCGCGGCGGCCTGGCGCGAGGCGAGCTCGCGAGCCGCGCCCTGGCGAGCGGCGAGGTCACTGACGGCCCTGTGCAGGGGCGAGGTCGCCTCCTCGCGCTGGAGCCGGGCGTCGAGGATGGCGGCGAGGCGCGCCTTGCGGGCGTCGCGACCCAGCGCATAGGAGAAGCCCATCGGCCCGTCGGAGAGCCTGACGACGCAGCGCGTCACGGTCGCCTCGCCGAGGTTAAAGCGGCGGCCGGCGCCCCCGGCGCGGCCTTCGACCATCACCGTTCCGGTCTCGGGGGCCTTGAGCAGCTCGTGGCGGGGCAGCTCTGGCCCGACCAGTTCGGCGATCTCTGCCCGGCTGGCGCGGGCGAGGATCGCCATCCAGCGCTGCCTGTCGATGGTCGGTGCCGTCATCGTCGCCTGCCGTCTGGCTGTTGGTGAATGTCTAGACTATAATAGGGTGCCTACCTAGAAAGGTCTATACATTTTGAATGACAGTTTTTTGACCGAAGGTCCGGGCGCCGATGCCGGTGCGGCCGACAGCGGGACCGCCTGGCGCCGGATCGCCGACGATCTGTCCGCCGCGATCGCCCGTGGCGACCATGCCACCGGCGACACGCTGCCGGCGGCCACCGCGCTCGCGGAGCGCTATGGCGTGCATCGCCACACGGTGCGCCAGGCGTTCCGGCATCTGGCCGAGCAGGGGTTGGTCACGGTGTCGCGGGGGCGCGGCACGCAGGTGAGTCCACGGCGTGTCGCCTACCCGCTCGGCCGGCGCGTCAGCATGCGGGCCAATCTCGGCCGGCTCGGGCTCGTCGGCTCGAGCCGCATGCTGTCGGCCGCGCAGGTCGAGGGGGAGGCGGAGACCTGCGCGACCCTCGGGCTCGAGGACGGCGCGCGGCTGTGGCGCGTCGAGGGGTTGAGCCTGGCCGACGGCACGCCGATGGGCACAGGCACGCACTGGCTGTCGGTCGCGCGCTTTCCTGAATTCGATGCAGCTTTTCGCGAAGGCGGAGCCTCGATGACAGCGGCGCTGAAGGCCTATGGCATCACCGACTATGTCCGCCTGTCGACGCGGCTGACGGCCCGGCTCGCCAGCGAGCGCGAGGCCGAACTGTTGCAAGTCGAGCCGGGGGCGCCGGTGATGGTCTCGGTCGCCGTCGATGCGCTCCCGGACCTGACGCCGATTCATCTGGTCAGCAGCGTCTTCGCCGGCGAGCGCATGGAGATGGTGGTCGAACCCTTCGCGGAGTGACGGGCAGGCGTATGGCGCCTCCTGTCATTCCGGGGCGGCCCTCTGGGCCGAACCCGGCCGGAGCGCCAACCCGGACGATCTCACCGCATCGTGGGTTCCGGGTTCCTTGCTGTGCAAAGCCCCGGAATGACACGCGTTGGCTTCAGGTCGCGCGCTGGCCGATGATGGCGAAGCGCAGCTTGGCCGAAATGAAGTCGATCGCGGTGACGGCGGCGAGGATCAGCAGGATCAGGAAGGAAACCTGCTGCCATTCGAGCGTGCGGATCGTCTCGGCGAGATAGAGCCCGATGCCGCCGGCGCCGACGATGCCGATGATGGTCGAGGAGCGGGTGTTGGATTCGATGTAGTAGAGCACCTGGCTCGCGATCACCGGCAGGACCTGCGGGATCAGGCCGAAGCGGATCTCGTGGAGCTTGTTGCCGCCCAGCGAAGTGACGCCCTCGACCGGCTTGCGGTCGGCGGATTCGATGGCTTCCGAATAGAGCTTGCCGAAGGCGCCGATGTCGCTGGTCATGATGGCGAGCATGCCGGCAAAGGGTCCCAGGCCCACGACATTGACCCAGATCAGCGCCCAGATCAGCGCATCGACGCCGCGCACCGTGTCCATCGAGCGACGTGCCAGGAAATGGACGACGCGGTTGGCGACGACGTTCTTGGCGGCGAGGAAGCCGAGCGGAAAGGCGAGGATCGCGGCCAGAATCGTGCCGAGGAAGGCGATGGCGATGGTCTCGATCAGGGCCTTGAAGAAGAGCATGCCCCGCGCCCACGAGCCGGGATCGGGCGGCAGCATCAGCACGACGAAGGTGCCGAGATTGCCGAAGCCGCCGACGAGACGCCAGAACGAGACCTCCAGGGTCGATAGCCCGTAGACGAACAGGCCCACGAGACCGACGACGACGGCGATCGTGGTCAGGCGCGTGCGCAGCGAACCGTCGATCGCGGCCTTGTGACGTTCGGCCAGCGCGGCGCGGTCGGAGGCGGAGAGGGCGAGGGTCATTTGCCTTGCTCCAGGCTGAGCAGCGCGTGGCGCAGGCGCTCGGTGCCGTAGTCGATCAGCATGACGGTGACGATGATCAGCAGCAGGATCGCGCTGACATCGGTGAAGTAGAACTTGCGGATGGCCTCGATCAGATCCTGGCCGATCCCGCCGGCGCCGACGAAGCCCATGATCGAGGCGCCGCGGACATTGATCTCGAAGCGCAGCAGCGAATAGCTGGCGAAGTTGGACAGGACCTGCGGCACCACCGCATAGCGGATGACCTGCCACCAGCCGGCCCCGGTCGCGGTGAGGCCGTCGACCGGCTTCATGTCGATGTTCTCGACGACCTCGGAGAACAGCTTGCCCATCGCGCCCATGGTGTGGATCGCGATGGCGAGCACGCCGGGCAGGGGGCCGAGCCCGAAAGCGATGACGAAGATCAGCGCGAACACGAGTTCCGGCACCGTGCGGCAGAATTCGAGATAGCGCTTGGTGACGAAGCGCAGCCAGCCCGACCGGCCCAGATTGGCGGCCGCGACGAAGCAGAGCAGGAAGCCGCCGACAACGCCCAGAACGGTGCCGGTATAGGCGATCAGGATCGTCTGCCAGAGCAGCTTGAGCCAGCCCTCGAGCCCCCAGAACCACTCCGCCATATCGGCGCCGAAGGTCGCGAACCGAAGTGTCGGCATCGTGTCGAGGATGTATTTCGGGAAGCGCCAGACGTTCTCGAAGAACTTGACCGGGTTTGCTTCCGAGCCGATCGCCGCGGCCACCACGCAGGCGGCGAAGATCGCGACGCCGATCAGCGTCTGCCGGCGCTTCACCGCCATCTCACGCCGGTAGAGATCGGCATGGGCGAGGATCGTCGGATCGTTGCGGTCGATCGCGAGGGTCATGTCGGGATGGGTCCGTCAGCCAAGGCGCAGGCGGGCCCCTCTCGCACAGCGAAAGGGACCCGGGCGGTCAGGCGGTCAGCTGCGCTTCTTGCGGAGGTCGTCGACGAACTTCTGGAGTTCGATGGTGACGTTGTAATCCTCGTGCTTCATCGGGGCGAAGCCGGGGGACTTGCCGTCGGACAGCTTGTCGAAGGCGGCCTTGTCCTTGGTCTGCATCTCGAAGAAGGCCTTCGAGATCGCGGACTTCAGCTCGGCGGGCATCGACGTCAGCATGGCGTAGGGCGAGCCGGGGATCTTGTCCGACTTGAAGACGATCTTGAAATCGTCCTTCTTGACCATGTTCTTGTTGGCCATGCGCGACAGGTTGGAGTCCTGGTCCGAGTTCCACCAGTTGAAGCCGATGTCGCAGGTGCCCTGCTGCACGGCCATGACGGCGTTCTCGTGGCTGCCGGCATTGACCATCTTGCTGAAGAACTTGTCCGGCTCGATTTTCATCTTGGCCATGGAGTACAGCGGCACGTTGTTGCCCGAGGTCGAGTTGGGGTCGACGAGGCAGAGGTTCTTGCCCTTGAAGTCTTCCAGCTTGGTGCCCGCCGCATCCTTCTTGGCATAGGCGACAGCGTAATAGCCGGTCGAGCCGTCGAAGGCGCGCAGGGTCGCGAAAGGCTCGACGCCGCCGTTCGAGACGGTCCAGGCGCGGACATAGGAGGAGGGACCATACTCGCCGATATGGATGTTGCCGGCGCGCTGACCTTCGATCACGGCGGCGTAGTCGTTGGCGACGCGGACCGTCACCTTCACGCCGAGTTCCTTGGTCAGATAGGCCGCGAACGGCGCATAGCGCTCGGTCACGCCCGAGGCGTTCTCGGCGGGAACCACGGCGAAGACGAGTTCGGGGTACTTCGCCTTCCAGTCCTGCGCGAAGGCGGGAGTGGCGAGCGCGGCGGCCAGGCCGGCAGCGGCGAGCGTCAGGCTTTGACGACGGGTCAGCATGGGGTGCTCCTGGTGGATGGTGGGTCTGCGGGTGTCCGGTACCCCGACGGTCCGGGGACGGATGTCAGGCGGCGGTCTGCCTCGCGCGCTCGGCGTCCTGCTTGGCGCGCTGCGCCTCTTCGCTGGCGATCGCCTCAAGCTGGTCGAGGGCTTCGGCGCCGGCATCCTTGGCCTCGATGCCGTAGAGCTTGGCCGCGACCTCGCTGGTGAGCTGGTGCGGCGGGCCGTCGAAGACGACCTTGCCGGCTGCCATGCCGATCAGCCGGTCGCAGTATTTCGACGCGATATCGAGGTGATGCAGGTTCGAGACGACGGTGATGCCGTCCTCGCGGTTGATCCGGAACAGCGCATCCATCACCACCTGGGTGTTGCGCGGGTCGAGCGAGGCGATCGGCTCGTCGGCGAGAATGATCTGCGGCTCCTGGACGAGCGCGCGGGCGATGGCGACGCGCTGCTGCTGGCCGCCGGAGAGGGTTTCGGCGCGCTGGGCGAGGAGATGGCCCATGTCGAGACGCTCGAGGGCCGCGATCGCGCGGATCTTGTCGTCGCGGGAGAAGCTCTTGACCAGGGTCAGGGCGGCGGAGCGGTGGTTGAGCCGGCCGAGCAGGACATTGGTGAGGACGTCGAGGCGGCCGACGAGGTTGAACTGCTGGAAGATCATCGCCGTGTCGCGGCGCCAGCGGCGGAGCGCCGCGCCCTTGAGGGCGGTGACGTCGCGGTCGCCGGAGACGATGCGGCCCTCGCTGGGGTCGGCGAGGCGGTTGAGCATGCGCAGCAGGGTCGACTTGCCCGCACCCGACCGGCCGATGATGCCGACCATCTCGCCCCGGGGGATGGAGAGCGTGACGTTGTCGACCGCGGCGTTGGTGCCGAAGCGCTTGGTCAGGCCTTCGATGCGCAGCATGATCGCGGTCCCGCGTTCAGGGGCGAGCATGAGTTTGGCCCGAGGCAGGTCATGCCGCCGGGCTCACGCTCTCTGATGACGGACTGCTAACCAGAGCAGATGACAGACAGGTGACGGCTGTCGTGACCGTCAGGCGCCGCGCAGGAGCAGATCGACGCAGTCGCGGACATAGGCGGCGCGGAGGTCCGGCGGCGTCTGCTCGACGTTCATCAGGGCCCGATGCTGATGGAAGCCGCGCAGCATTCCGACGAACTGCTCGGCCAGCACCCGGGTGCGTGCCTGGTCGAGTGGCCGGACGAGGCCATCACCGAGATGTGAACGCTGCAGCAGAAGGGCCGAGAGGTCGTCGATGATGCGCATGGCCCCTGCTTCATAGGCCGCTCGGCCGAGGTCGGGGAAGCGCGTCGCGGCGCTCATGACGAGGCGGTGGAGATCGAGGGAATGCGGGTCCAGCATCATCGTCAGCGTCTCCTCGCCGAGCCTGACGAGGGCGCTGCGAAGGTCCGTTTCCGCGATTGGTCGACGCAGCGGAATCGTCAGCTTTTCAGCGAGTTGCGTGCAGATCGCGCGGAACAGCGCGTCCTTGTCGGCGAAGTGGCTGTAGATGGTCTGCTTGGAGACGCCGGCCCGCTGCGCGATCTGGTCGAGCGTCACGCGCTCGTAGCCTTCGGCGAGGAACATGTCGGACGCGGCGCGGATGATCGCGCGGCGCTTGTCCGGCCGCGCTCTGGACGGCAAGCATCTTGCTTCCGTCGCGCTGGAAGCAGAAGCTTCCGGGTCGGCAGGATCTGTCACGGTGCTGCCCATCGGGCCCCTTATCAAACTGGACCGTCCAGTCTAGAATAGTCACGTCGTATTGGAGCGTCCAGTTCAATGAAGCGGTTTGTCTATCTGCTCCTGCTCGTCGGCCTCGTGGGCGGTGGCTACTACGGTTATCGCCACTACGAGAAGATGAAGGCTCCGCCCCAGGCGGCGGCCCCGGCTGCGCCGCGTCCGGCCGTGCCGGTCGAGGTGGCGAAGATCGAACGCGGGACCGTGAACGAGGAGGTCGAGGCGCTGGGCACGCTCGCCGCCGACGAGTCGGTGGTGATCGCGCCGGAGATCGCGGGCCGGGTCATCGCGCTGGGCTTCAAGGAGGGCGAGCGGGTCGAGAAGGGTCAGGTGCTCGTCAAGCTCGACACCGCGATCCTCGACGCCGAACTCAAGCAGCAGCAGGCCGATCTCGGACTGGCGCGCGACACCTTCGAACGCAACCGCTCGCTCAGCCAGCGCGGAGTCGGCACGCAGGTCGCTCTCGACGAGGCGACCGCCAAGCTCGCCTCCGCCGAGGCGCGGGTGCAGCTCTCGAAAGCGAAGCTCGCCCAATCGACGCTGGTCGCGCCGTTCAACGGCGTCGTCGGCCTGCGCGCGGTCAGCGTCGGCGACTTCGTCGCCGTCGGCAAGCAGCTGATCACGCTCACCAATATCGATCCGATCAAGGTCGACTTCCGCGTGCCCGAGATTTTCCTGGCCCAGGTCAAGCTGGGCCAGACGATCAGCCTTAAGGTCGACGCGGTTCCCAACAAGGACTTCCAGGGCCAGATCTTTGCGGTCGATCCCGTCGTCGACATCAATGGTCGCGCGATCCGGCTGCGCGCCACCGTGCCCAACCGCGACCTCGTGCTGAAGCCGGGTCTCTTCGCCCGTGTCACCATCGTCGTCGACCAGCGTGAGAACGCGATGCTGATCCCCGAGTCCGCGGTCGTGCCGGACGGCATCGGCAAGGTCGTCTTCATCGTCGAGAACGGGAGGGCGAAGCGCGTCGCCGTGGAACTCGGCAAGCGCCTGCCCGGCAAGGTCGAGGTTCTGAAAGGTCTGACGCCGCAGATGCAAGTGGTCAGTTCCGGGCAGATGCGGCTGCGGGACGGATCCAACGTCTCGATCAAGAACGCTCCGCCGCCCGTTCAGACCAGTGCCCTGCCCGTCGCGCCGACGAGCCCCTGAGCCGAGTCCCCGAACCATGAGCCTCTTTGCCCTCTTCGTTCGCCGGCCGGTCCTGTCGACCGTGCTGAGCCTGCTCGTGCTGCTGATCGGCGCGGTCTCCTACACGCGCCTCACGGTGCGCGAATACCCGAACATCGACGAGCCGGTCGTCTCGGTGCGGACCGACTACACCGGGGCCAGCGCCGAGATCATCGAAACGCAGGTCACACAGATCCTCGAGAACTCGATCGCGGGTATCGAGGGCATCGAGATCATCTCGTCGACGAGCCGGCAGGAACGCAGCTTCATCTCCGTCCGCTTCCGTCCGGACGTCGATCCCGATGTCGCAGCGTCCGACGTGCGCGACCGCGTCAGCCGCGTGCGCGGGCGCATGCCGACCGAGATCGAAGAGCCGATCATCGCCAAGGTCGAGGCGGATGCGCAGCCCATTCTGTTCCTGTCGCTGATCAGCAAGCGTCACAACCCGCTCGAACTCACCGACTTCGCCGATCGCTTCATCACCGACCGCGTGCAGAACATCACCGGTGTGGCCGAGGTGCAGATCCGCGGCGAGCGGCGCTATGCCATGCGCATCTGGCTCGATCGGGCGCGCATGTCGGCCTACAACATCACCGTCCAGGAGATCGAGGCTGCGGTCCGCGCCCAGAACGTCGAAATTCCGTCCGGCCGCATCGAGAGCAACAACCGTGAGTTCACGGTCCTCTCCCAGACTGGTCTGACGACGCCCGAGCAGTTCCAGCAGATTGTCGTCAAGGATGTGAGCGGTTTCCCGGTCAAGCTGCGGGACGTCGCGAAGGTCGAACTCGGCGCTCTGGCCGAGCGCAACGCCGCCTGGTTTTCCGGCAATCCCTCCGTGACGATCGGCATCGTCAAGCAGGCCACCGCCAACCCGCTCGACGTCTCCAAGGGCATCCGCGCCGCACTGCCGGAGATCATCGACGATCTGCCGGACGGGATGACGATCGCGACCTCCTATGACAGCTCGGTCTTCATCGACCGCTCGATCCAGGCCGTCTACAGCACGATCCTCGAGGCGGTCGTCCTCGTCGTCCTGATCATCTTCATCTTCCTGCGCTCGCTGCGCGCGACGCTGATCCCGCTCGTCACCATCCCGGTGTCGCTCGTGGGCTCGTTCGCGCTGATGTATGCCTTCGGCTTCACGGTCAACACGCTGACGCTGCTGTCGATGGTGCTGGCGATCGGCCTGGTCGTCGACGATGCCATCGTCGTGCTGGAGAACGTGCACCGCCATATCGAGGACGGCATGGAGCCCAATGCCGCGGCGATCCGCGGCATCAACGAAATCGCCTTCGCGGTGGTGGCGATGACGCTGACGCTGGTCGCCGTCTATGCGCCGATGGCGTTCTCGACCGGCCGCACGGGCAAGCTCTTCATCGAGTTCGCGCTGACGCTGGCGGGGGCAGTGCTGGTCTCGGGCTTCGTCGCGCTGACGCTGACGCCGATGATGTGCGCCAAGCTGCTGAGGCACAATGAGAGCCATGGCTGGCTCTACAACCTGCTGGAACGCGGCTTCAATGGCCTCTCGCGCGGTTACCGGGCCTCGCTGCGCGGCGCGCTGGCGATCCGCCCGGTGATCGTGCTGCTGGCGCTCGGCGTCGCCGGCGGCAGCTATTTCTTCTTCACCAGCCTGCGCTCCGAGCTGGCGCCGGTCGAGGACCGCGGCAGTTTCACCGTCATCGGCGTGGCCCCCGAGGGCGCGACGATGAACTTCACCTCCGAATATGCGCGTCGGGCCGAGGAGTTCTTCAAGCGCTTCCCGGATGTCCAGACCAATCTCGTCATCGTCGGCTTTCCCGACGTGACGCGCGCGCTCGCCTTCGCCCGTCTCAAGCCCTGGGAGGAGCGCAACACGAAGCAGCAGGACATGGTGGCGGAGATCAACCGCAGCCTGTCGCAGGTGCCCGGCATCCGCCTGTTCGCGACCAATCCGCCCTCGCTCGGGCAGGGCGGCGCCAACAGCAAGCCGGTCGAGTTCGTGCTGCGCTCGTCGGAGCCCTACGCGCAGATCAAGGACTATGTCGACGCGGTCATCGCCGAGGTGGCCGGTTCGCCGGTGCTGACCAACATCGAGTCGAACCTCATCCTCGACAAGCCGCAGATCAAGGTCTCGATCGACCGGCAGCGCGCGGCAGATGTCGGCGTCGGCGTTGACGTGATCGGGCGCACGATGGAGACGCTGCTGGGTGGGCGGCAGGTGACCCGCTTCAACATGAATGGCGAGCAGTACGACGTCGTCATCCAGGTTGGCGGCGAGGACCGCAACACGCCGCAGGCCCTGCAGTCGATCTACCTGATGGGCCGGGGCGGCGCGGTGGTTCAGCTCTCCAGCCTGGTCAAGATCGAGGAGACCGTCGCGCCGAAGGAGCTGATCCGCTTCAACCAGCTGCGCGCGGCCACCATTACCGCCGTTCCCGCGCCGGGCTATTCGCTCGGCGATGCGCTGACCGTGCTCGAGCAGGCGGCATCCCGCGTCCTGCCGAAGACGGTGCAGATCGACTATTCCGGCCAGAGCCGCGAGTTCAAGCAGTCCGGCGCCTCGATCGCGATCGTCTTCCTGCTGGCGCTGGGCTTCATCTACCTCGTGCTGGCGGCGCAGTTCGAGAGCTTCATCGACCCCGTGGTGATCATGGTCTCGGTGCCGCTCTCGCTGACCGGTGCATTGGCTGCGCTGTACTTCACGGGCGGAACGATGAACGTCTACAGCCAGATCGGGCTGATCACGCTCGTCGGCCTCATCACCAAGCACGGCATCCTGATCCTGGAGTTCACCAACCAGCTCCGGGAGGAGGGCAAGGAGATGATCGACGCGCTGGTCGAGGCGGCCGAGCTGCGCCTGCGCCCGATCCTGATGACGACGGGCGCGATGGTTCTGGGCGCGGTGCCGCTGGCGCTCGCGACCGGTGCCGGTGCCGAAAGCCGCTCGCAGATCGGCTGGGTCATCGTCGGCGGCATGAGCTTCGGCACCTTGCTGACGCTCTATGTGGTGCCGGTCGCCTATTCCTATCTCGCGACCAAGAAGCGCTCGGTGCATGGGCATGTGGTGAAGGAGACGCCGGCGGCGCATCCGCAGCCGGCGGAGTAAGCGTTTCCGCGTCATTCTCGGGCGAAGCGAAGCGCAGACCCGAGAATCTCAGGCCGCGCTGGCACGGTCGGGTCGTTCACGAACCCTGAGATGCTCGGGTCAAGCCCGAGCATGACGTACAGCTGCTACTGCAGGCGCACCGAGACGCTTTCGCTGGCGCCGGTGCCGTCGATCACCGAGATCCGCAGGAAGCCCTTGCCCGGCGGTTGCCAGACCGCTTCGCGACGCCGTGTCGGGCTGAGGATCGGGGCCCCGTCGACGAGCCAGGTGTAAGGCGGCGCGCCGCCCGCGACCTTGAGGTTGAGCTCGGGCCTGCCGTCGGCGGCTGAGGCGGAGAGATCGATTCGGGCGCCTTCGGGCGGGAAGGCGAGCCTCAGCGACGGCGTCGTCATCGCGGCCACGGTCTTGGGCACGTCCTGGCGCAGATGGCGCAGCGGCGGCGGCAGATGGGCCGATGTCGCGACGATGCTGTCGGGCGGCTGCGGGAAGGGGCGCGGATCCAGCCCGAGGCGGGCGAAGGCGTCGAACAGGATGGGCGCCGCGACGACGCGCCCGACGAGGCCGGGCACGGCGCCGTTGTCGGCGCGGCCGACCCAGACGCCGATCGTATGCCTGCGGTCGAATCCGACCGCCCAGGCGTCGCGATAGCCATAGGAGGTGCCGGTCTTGAAGGCGATGCGGCCGGGCACGGCATTGAGCGGCGGCGGGGCGCCGAGCAGCGTGTCGGCGACATACCAGGCGGCGACGGGTTCGACGAGGCGCGGCGAGGGCGCCCCCCCATCCTCCGCCCGCACCTTCAACGGCGCGACATCCCCACCCCGCGCGAGCCCGACATAAAGGCGCGTCAGGTCCTGCAGGGTGATGCCGAGACCACCGAGGCCGATGGCGAGGCCGGGCGCGCCACCTTCCCGGGGCATGGCGACGGCAACCCCGGCATCGCGCAGCCGCGACAGAAAGCGCTGCGGGCCCAGCGCCGAGAGCAGTTCGACCGCCGGCACGTTGAGCGACAGCTGCAGCGCCTTGCGGGCCGAGACCATGCCCTGGAAGGTCATGTCGAAATTCTCAGGCACGTAGAGACCGTAGCGCGCCGGCCGGTCCTCCAGCATCGTCTCGGGATGGGCAATGCCGTTGTCGAAGGCGAGCGCGTAGATGAAGGGCTTCAGCGCCGAGCCCGGCGAGCGCAGCGCCCGCGTCAGGTCGAGCGAGCCGGCCCGCTCGGCGGCGAAATAATCGACACCGCCGACCGAGGCGCGGATCTCGCCGGTCTCGTTGTCGACGGCGAGGATGGCGATCGAGACCTGGGGGCTGAGGCCGAGGCTGCGGTCGCGGGCCAGCGCTTCCAGCGCAGCCTGCAGCCGCGCATCGAGGCTCAGGCGATGGCTGCGGGCGGCCGGTGCTTCGGCCACGACCTGCTCGGCGACATGGGGAGCGAGGTTCGGAAAGGGCTTGCGCGCCGTGGGGATTGGCTCGTCCCGGGCGGCCGCGACCTCGGCAGCCGTGGCGAGGCCGGCCTGTTCGACGCGCGCCAGCACACGGTCGCGGGCCTTGCGGGCGGCCTCGACGAAGCGGTCGGGCCGGCGCGTCTCGGGCGATTGCGGCAGGGCGACGAGGAGGGCGGCCTCGGCGGTCGAGAGGCGCTTCGGCTCCTTGCCGAACCAGGCGAGGCTGGCAGCCCGCAAGCCTTCGAGATTGCCGCCGAAGGGGGCGAGTGTGAGGTAGAGGTCGAGGATCTCCGTCTTGGTGAAGCGCCGCTCCAGCTCGACGGCGCGCACCGCCTGGCGGAGCTTGGCGCCGAGGCTGCGCTCCTCGCGCGGCTCCAGCAGGCGCGCGACCTGCATGGTCAGGGTCGAGCCGCCGGAGACGATGCGGCCGTTCCACAGCATCTGCCCGGCGGCGCGAACGAGCCCGAGCGGGTCGATGCCGGCATGGCTGTCGAAGCGCCTGTCCTCAAAGGCCTTGAGCATGGCGAGGTAGCGCGGATCGACGTCGCCCGTGCCGACCGGGAGCTTCCAGCGGCCGTCCGCGGTCAGGAAGGGGCGCAGCAGCCGGCCCTCGCGGTCGAGCACCACGGTCGAGCGCTCGCTCGCGGCCGCGAGGTCGAGCGGCGGGAGGTTGGCGGCGTAGTGGAGGAGCGTGGCGGTCGCGGTGGCGAGGAGCAGGGCGAGGGTTGCGGCTGCGATCTTCAGCGTGCGGAAGCGAGCGGGCGCTGACCCCTCCCCCTCGTGGGGAGGGGCAGGGGTGGGGGGCGCAAAGGCAAGATCGTCCTTTTCTTCGCTCCCTGAGCGCCGATCCAGCGCATCATTCGTGAGCCGCTCGCCTGGCGGGACGCCCCCCACCCCCAGCCCCTCCCCACGAGGGGGAGGGGAGGCGCCTGCGCCGGACACGGGCGAGCTCACGCCTTCACCGCGCCGAGGCGATGTCCACCGTGCCGAAGCCGGTCCGCCCGAAGTGGTCGGGGCGGTACATGTCCTCGATGACGGCGGCAGGCGCCACATAGCGCCCGGGCGAGACGGCGCGGGCGATGTAGGCGACCGTGTAGACGAGCTTCTGGTCGTTACCGCCCGAACGCTCGAAGGCGGCGACGTAGCGGTCGTCGCGCGCCTCGGTATGGACCGGGTAGACCTCCTGCTTCAGCCAGTCGAGGCCGGCGACAGACGCGCCTTCGGTCAGGTTGGCGTTCTCGATCTCGAGCCCGGCGGGGACAGGATCGACGAGGAGCAGCCGGCCAAAGCGGCTGGCCGGCTCGGTGACCGTGAGCGCCACGACATAGCGCTCGTTCTGGCGCAGCCGGGCCGGGTCGGCCTTCTCGCCCTTCATCGTGTAGATCACGCGTTCCAGTCCGAAGCCCTGGTTGAGGGCGGGCTCGGCGCCGGTCGGAATGCCCGCGACGGTGATGACCGCCTGGGCGGTCGCGGCGGCGGGGTTGGCGACCGTCAGCGGCTTCTGTTCCAGCGCCGCGGCGGAGAGGGTGCGGTAGAGCGGCCCCTTCCGCTCCGTGCCGTCGACGGTCAGCGTCATGCCTTCGGCATCCTTCGCCATCGCCTGGGCGGCGAGCACCATCCAGGCCTGCTCCTGCGTCGAGGTGGAGCGGGCCGCGTTGCGGGCGCCGTCGAGGATCGCGGCGGCGCGGCCGATCTCGGCCCGGTCACCGGCCGATTCCGCGATCAGCGCGAGAACCGCGGCGCCGTCGCGCAGGCGCGAGCCGTAATCGGGCCGCGACAGGCCGTCGTCGCCGCGCTCCTGCAGCCCGGCCAGCGCGCTGACGAAGGCGGCGCGGCCGCGGCCGCGATCGCCGAGCGCCGAGAGCGCTGCACCGATCTGGGCACGGGCCATGGGTGTGGCGAAATCGGCGAGCTTGTTGTCGGCGAGGTAGCGCAGGTCGCCCATCACCGGGCGGCCGTTGCGGGCGAGCACATAGAGGGCATAGGCGATGCCGGCCGCCTCCTCCTTGACGATGTCGCCGGTGTTGACGACCTGGTTGCGCAGCCGGTCGAGCGCGAGGTTGAAGGCGGTCTGCGGCACCGGGAACTGGCGCTCGCGGGCCCGCGTCAGGAAGTCCGCCGTGAAGGCGTCGAGCCAGAGATCGTCGCCGCCGACGCCCCAGAGGCCGAAGGAGCCGTTGGCGCCCTGGCGGGCGAGCACGCGCTCGATCGCGGTCTGCACTCGCTCATCGGCATTGGCGTCGAGTGCGAGATGCTCGAGCGAGGCGAGCCGGTTGACATGGAGCAGCGGCATGGCGCGGCTCACCGTCTGCTCGGTGCAGCCATAGGGGTAGCGGTCGAGCGCCTTGAGCAAGGCGGGCACGTCGAGCGAAGCGAGCGGCGAGACCGAGACCGAGACCTGGCCGGAGCCGGGCACGAGATCGGCCAGGAGATCGGCCGAGACGGTGATCGCGCCGCCATTGCCGGGGATCGGGCGCACGATCCGGCGGGCGATCGTGGCCGCGGAAGGCTGCACCCGGACGGCGAGGTTCTGCACGGTGCCGACGCCGCCGGGACCGCTGATGCGGACATCGAATTCGGCACGGCCGAGGCCGGCGGCGGTGACGGGGATCGTCATCTGGGCCTTGGCCCCGGCGGCGAGCTGGATCGTCCGGCGGGTGGCGTCGGTCGGCACCAGCACCGGGCCGCGAATGTCGAGATCGACGAGATAGGGGCCGGCCGGGCCCTCGACATTGTCGATCTGGAGATGGAAGCGCGACTGGTCGCCGATGGCGAGGAAGCGCGGCAGCGTCGCCTGCGCGACCACCGGATCGCGCACGATGACCTCCGTGCTGGCCTGGCCGGTGCGGCCGGCCGACCATGCGACCGCCATGACGCGCAGCGAGCCGTTGAAGGCCGGCAGCTCGAAATCGACCTTCGCGATGCCGTCGGGGCCGACCTTGACCACGCCGGAATAGCGGGCGACCGGCTCCTGCGTCGGCTTCTCGCCTTCGAGGGAGGGCGCGGCGTCGCCGCCGCTGCGGATCGCGCCGCGCGTGCCCTGCATGCCGTCGATCAGATAGCCATAGAGGTCGCGCAGCTCGTGCCCGATCTGGCGCTGGCCGAAGAAGAACTTGCTCGGATCGGGGCTTTCGAACCGGGTGAGGTTCAGGATGCCGACGTCGACGGCGGCGACCGTGATGAAGGCCTCCTCGCCGGCCTGGGCGCCGGTGACCTTCACCGGCAGCGACAGCGTCGAAAGCGGGCGCACGAGAGGCGGGGCGCCGAGATCGAGCGCCAGCGTGCGGCTCTCCTTGCCGATCGAGAACCAGGACAGGCCGATGGCCCGGCCGGGCAGGCGCTTGGCGGCGGCGTCCATCGGCCGGTGGGCGAGCACGACGAGATAGGCGCCGGCTCCCCATTCGGCCTTGACCGGAATGCTCGCGGTGGTGCCGCCGGTGGTGCCGCCGGTGGCGATGTCGATGGTGCGGAGATCGACAACGCGATCGGTGATGACCGCGAGCGTCGCCTTGCCGGCGAAGCGCGGGCTGAGGCGGACATTCAGGCTTTCGCCATCCGCGTAAGCCGCCTTGTCGATGATGACATCGAGCACGTCGGGCGTGTCGGCGGTCTTGTCGGCCTCGTAGCCGACGCTGAAGGAGACAGAGGTTTCGGTCGCGTCCGGTCCGTCGGCGGCGACGTCGAGCCGGTAGTTGCCCCATTCGACGGGCGCGGCGATGCGGGCGGGCGCGGCCTCCGTGACCGCGACCTCGCCATCGGCGACGCGGCGGGTCGACTTGACGCCCTCATAGTTCCAGCGGCCGTCCTGGAAGAACCACTGATAGTTGCGGGTGACCTTGGACAGGGTCCATTTCACGCCGACCCTCGCGAGGCGGCGGCCGTCGCCATTGGCCATGATGACGTCGAAGGTCGCGGTCTGGCCGTTGCCGAGTTCGCCGTCCTTGAAGGCCTTGCGCACGCCGATGGCGGCGCCCTTGGGCACGATCGGCAGGGTGACGGAGCGGGCGATGGCGCGCCCGCCGGGTTCGCCGACGCGGATGGTGAACTCGGCCTCGAGCGGGCGGTTGGTCTCCGGCTGCGCCACCGGGTTGGCCACGGTGACCTTGCCGGCGGCGTCGGTCGTGGTGCTCTCCTCGAATTCGGACTGGACCGGCTCGAAGGCCTCGTCGGTGAGGCCGACCTGATAGCCGGCGAAACCCGGAATGGCCGACTGGCCGGCGGCCCGGATCGTCATCGAACCGGTCACGTCGAGGCCTGAGCCCGGCGCCCCGTAGAGATAACGCGCGCTGACGTCGATCTCGGCCGGCTGGCCGGCCTGCAGGACGGGCGCCTTCGGTGACAGGGTCAGTTCGAGCCGCTCGGGAACGTAGTCCTCGACGAGGAAGGAGACCTCGCCGATCGCCGGGCCCTTGGGATCGGCATAGGCCTGGACGCGCCAGGTGCCGGTCGCGGCGCCTGACAAAAGCGGGATCGAATGGGCGCGCCCGCCGGCGCCCTGGTCCTCGACCTGGCGGCGGCGATACTCGACGCCGTCGGGCCGCTTGACGACGAGTGTCAGCGGCAGACCGGTGACGGCGGCGCCGCGGGCATCGCGCAGCAGGGTCGTGAGATAAACCGTCTCGCCGGAGCGGTAGACGCCGCGCTCGGTGTAGAGATAAGCGTCCAGACCTGCCGGGGCGACGCGGCCCTTCACGCCACGGTCCGAAAGATCGAAGGCCGTCTGCTTCAGGTCGAGGAAGCCGTAATCCTCGGCGAGCGAGGCGGTGACGAGGCCGGGCGCATTGCCGCCCTGGCCCTTGGCGAGGCCGGCATCGAAGCGGGCATAGCCGTTGGCGTCGGAGCGGAGCGTCGCCAGCACCTCGTTGTTCTTCGCCAGCAGGCGCAGCTCGGCATTGGCGACGGGCGCTGCGTCGGAGAGCGAGCGCACCAGCACATGCACGCCGTCGGGGCCGGAGAAGGAGGTCAGGCCGAGATCGGAGACGACGAACCATTGGGTTGCGCGCGTCGTCCCGTCGTCATAGTCGCCATCGCCGTCGGATGGCGCGGGTGCGCGGCCGCCGCTCGCCCTGGCGAACATCACATAGACGCCGGGTTTCAGCGCGCCGACGGCCTCCACCACCGGGAAAGCGGTGACGACGTCCTTGTTCAGCTCGGATTTGACCTCCATCGAGCCGGTCCAGACGCGCTGGCCCTTATCGTTTTCGATCTGCTTCGACTGATAGGCGCCGAGCTGGCCGAGGAAATCCTCGGAATGGACCGAATTGATCAGGTTGCGGTCGCCGATGCGCATGACCTCGAGGTCGAGCCTGTCCGCATTGACGGAGACGACCGGCACGCCCTGCTGGCCGGTGCGCGGCAGGACGTAGTTCTTGCCGGTGAAGCGCACCGAAGGGGTGCGGTCGCGGACATAGACCTCGTAATCGGCGGATTTCAGCAGCTTCTCGTCGGGGATCGCCGAGGGCACGCCCTGGCGGATGACGAAGCCGTAGCGCTCGCCATGGCGCAGGCCATCGACGCAGATCTGGCGGTCCTCGGCGGTGACGGCGAAATCGCCCTTGCCGCCGGAGATGGCGACGTAAGGGGCGAAATCGATACGGCCGCGCGCCAGCGGTTCGGAGAACTCGAAGCAGGCGCGCGGGCTCGCGGCATCGGCATCGACCTTGTTGCCGGTCAGGCGGAAGCCGCGCTGCTCGCGCAGGCCCTCATAGGCGGTGCGCAACGAGGCGTTGTCGACGAGATCCAGGCTGAGGCGATAGGTCGTCAGCGCCGGGCGCCAGAGTTCGTTCTTCTCGAAGATGCGGGCGAGCAGGCCCAGCGAGGCGGCTTCGTCATTGCGGCTCGTGGCGCGCTGATAGGCGAGATAGGCGGCGCTGATGGCGCGCTCGCGCAATTCCCAGCGCTCGCGATAGTCGCGCGGCTCGATGGCGTTGGCGGCGCGCGCCATCAGGCGCCAACCGGCCGCGCTGGCGGGCTCGGCGACGACGGCGGCATTGGCCTGGGGCAGGGCGGCGCGGGCATCGCCCCGGGCGAGTGCGGCCTCGCCGGCTCGCACCAGATCGGCGGCCGAGCGGGCGCCGGCGGAGACCTCGCGCTTGAGGCGCTCTTCGAGCCGCTGGCCGTCGGCGGCGAGGTCGTTGCGGACATAGGCCTTCTGCGCGAAGGCGGGGTGGGCGGCGAGGCTCAGGCCCAGAACCAGCGCGAGGCGGGGCAACAGGCGCATGGGCATTTCCTCCAGATGACGTCCCGCATTCCGGCTGCCCAGGGCCAAGACCGGATGACGGGTGTGGTCGCGGCGGCAGGCTATCACCGGCGTCGATTGGCGCAATCCGAAAGCGCGCGGCGAGCGGGCGGGCGGCATTGGCCGGACCGCGATGCGCTGCCGGAATCGCTTGCAGGGGCTGTCGATCTGACGCTCAATGCCGGCCGTCGGGGTGGGAGGCGATCATGAGAGCCCGTTCGTTGCGTCTGATCGTGTCTGCGGCGCTGATGCTGCCTGTCTGCGCGGCGCTGTCCGCCGGGGCACTTGCACAGGCCCCCGCCCCCGCGGCCAATCCGCAGCTGGCCGCGGCCCAGGCCGGTTTCGAGAGCCTGCCCGAGCCGGAGCGCCGGGCGATCCAGGCCGATCTGATCTGGAGCGGGCACTTCAACGGTGCCGTCAGCGGCAGCTACGGGCCGCTCACCTTCCGTGCGATCAACGCCTTCAAGGCCGGCAAGGGCGCGGCCGACGGCATCCTGACCTCGGCCGAGCGGCGCAGCCTCGCCCAGGCGGCGCAGGCGGCGCGCGAGGCGGCGGGCTTCCGCGTGATCGCCGACGAGCGCACGGGCCTGCGCATCGGTATCCCCATGGCGGTCCTGCCGAAACGGGACGTCTCGCCGTCGGGCAGTCGCTGGCAGAGCGCCGACGGCAAGATCACGCTGGACACTTCGGCGACGCCCCCGGGGGAAACGCTGGAGGCCGTCTACGAGAAGGCGACAGCGCCGACGCCGAACAATCCGGGCCGCAAGATCACCTACAAGCTGCTGCGGCCGGATTTCTTCGTCGTCACCGGCGAGACGCCGACCGGCAAGTTCTACCGCCGCCTCGCCGCCGGCCCGACGGGACTGCGCGGCTTCTCGATCGGCTACGACAAGGCGCTGTCGGGCACCGTCGACAAGCTGGTGATCGCGATCGCGTCGAGCTTCGAGCCTTTCCCGAGCGGTCCGTTGCCCGGCGCCTCGGCCGTGGCGTCCGTTCCCGCGGCTCCTGTGGCGGCGACGGCTGCCGCAGTCCTCCAGCTTCGTCCGACGCAACGCCATGGCGTCGCCGTGGCGCTGGCCGATCGCGTCGTGGCGACGGCCGCCGCCGCCATCGAGGGCTGTCGCGCGTTGCAGGTCGCAGGCCGGCCGGCCCAGCTGCGCGGGACGGTCCAAGGCGGCCTCGTGCTGCTGGAGGTCCAGGGAGGGGCGGCGCTGTCGGTGCCGCCGCTGCGCCGGGAGGCCCTCACCGAGGGCGAGCCGCTTCTCCTGCTGGCCTTCGGCGACGAGGGCGGGCGGCGCGTGTCCCTCGCCCTGCCCGGGCAGGGCCTGACGATCGGATCCGGTTCGGTCGTGTCGGCGCCGCTCCAGCCCGGGCAGGCCGGCTCTCCGGTTTTCGACCGGCAGGGGCGGCTGGCGGGGGTCGTTACCGGCAATCCGTCCGACAAGGTGCTCGTCGCCGGCGTGGCGCCCCAGCGCAGCTACGCCGTGGCCGACGGGAGCGCACTGCAGGATCATGCGGCCAGGAACGGGCTGACGCCGCGGGCCGCCGTGGCGCCCGGCCGGGACCTCAGCACCGGTGCCATCGTCGAGACGGTGGCGGCGTCGGTCCTGCCGGTCGCCTGCGCCTTGTAGAAATTGCTGCCAAGGCAGTTGTCTCTGCCGCGACAATCGGTTCAGATGCAACCGTCCACGCAAGAGCGCCCCGTCGACGATGAGGAGCGCTCAGTGATTAAATCGATTTAGGGAGAAGAATCGAATGAGCGACATCATCAGCAGGCGCAGTGTCCTCGCCGGGGCGGCCGCCGTCGGCGCATCGGGGCTCATCGCAGCCCCCGCCATCGCTCAGGCCAAGTGGCCGAGCCGTCCCGTCACCCTCGTCTGCCCCTGGGGTGCAGGCGGCGGCACAGATGCGACCGCGCGCATCATCGGCGCGATCCTCGAGAAGAATCTCGGCCAGCCCTTCAACGTGGTCAACCGCACCGGCGGTTCGGGCGTCGTCGGTCATTCGGCGATCGCGACGGCTGCGCCGGACGGCTACACGATCGGCATGATCACGGTGGAAATCACCATGATGCACCATCAGGGCCTGACCGAGCTGAACCCCACCAGCTATACCCCGCTGGCGCTGATGAACGAGGATCCGCCGGGCGTTCAGGTCAAGGCCGACTCGCCCTACAAGGACATCAAGGCCCTGGCTGACGCGATCAAGGCCGCGCCCGAGGGCAAGTTCAAGGCCTCTGGCACCGGCCAGGGCGGCATCTGGCATCTCGCGCTGATCGGCTGGCTGCAGGCCATGGGCCTGAAGCCGAATCATGTCGCCTGGGCGCCCTCCAACGGCGCGGCCCCGGCAATGCAGGATCTCGCCGCCGGCGGCATCGACATCGTCACCTGCTCGGTGCCCGAGGCCCGCGCCATGATCGACGCCGGCAAGGCGAAGTCCCTCGCCATCATGGCCAAGGCGCGCAACCCGCAGTTCAAGGACGTGCCGACGCTGAACGAGACGCTCGGCATCAACTACTCCGTCGGCGCCTGGCGCGGCATCGCCGGGCCGAAGGGGCTGCCGGATGCCGTCCAGGCGACGCTGATGACGGAGCTCAAGAAGGCCTTCGATTCGAAGGAGTTCCAGGACTTCATGAACGCGCGCGGCTTCGGCATGACCTATCAGGACCAGAAGGGCTTCGCGGCCTTCATGGCCGAAGGCGACAAGGCAATGGGCTCCGCCATGAGCGCGGCCGGCCTCGCGAAGAAGCCGGCGTAACGGTTCCGACGACAGCGACAGCGACCGCGCGCCGCGCGGTCGCTGTCTCGCCATCGGCATGGCGTCGACCCGCCGTGCCGAATTCCCATATCGAGAGAGTCTGTCCGATGCGCTTCAATGACGCCGTCGTCGGCACCGCGTTCCTGCTGCTCGCAGGCGCGATGATCGCGATGACCTTCACCTTTCCGCCGTTCCCCGGTCAAAAATACGGGCCGAGCCTGTTTCCGCGGATCATCGGGGGTGGGATCATCGTCTTCTCGGTGCTGCTGATGCTGCGCGAACGGCGCAGCGGCGGGCGCCCGCTGCTGGTGCTCGACGACTGGGTCCGCCGCCCGCAGCGTCTGGCCTCCTTCGCGCTGATGCTGGCGGCGATGGTGTTCTATCTTCTCGCCTCCGAACCGCTCGGCTTCATGCCGACCGCCTTCCTGATCCAGCTCGGCCTGTTCCTCTGGTTCGGGGTACGGCCGGTCATGGCGGTGGTGGTGGCGGTCGTGATGACGATCGCGGTGCAGTACTTCTTCGGCAGCCTCATGCGGGTCCCGCTGCCGCGCGGCATCCTCGACAGCGTGCTTTGAGGAGACCGGCATGACCGCGATTTCCACCGCCTTCGGGCTGGTCTTCGATCCGACCGTTCTGGCGGTCATCATGGGGTCGGCGCTCTTCGGCATGTTCGTCGGGGCGATGCCAGGCCTGACGGCGACGATGGCGACGGCGCTGCTGGTGCCCGTGACCTTCTTCATGGCGCCGGTTCCGGCGCTCGGCGCGATCGTCACTGCGACGGCGATGGCGATCTTCGCGGGCGACATCCCCGCCGCGATGCTGCGCATGCCGGGCACGCCGGCCTCGGCCGCCTATGCCGACGAGAGCTATGAAATGACCAAGAAGGGTCAGCTCGATCTCTGCATGGGCGTCAACCTGGTGTTCTCGGTGCTGGGTGGCATCTTCGGCGTCATCATCCTGATCGTGCTGGCGCCGGTGCTGGCCGAGGTCGCGATCAACTTCTCGTCGTTCGAATATTTCTGGCTGGCCTGCCTCGGCCTCACCTGCGCGGTGTTCATCGGGACAGGCGATCCGCTGAAGGGCCTGCTCTCGCTGTTCATCGGGCTGGCGATCGGCTGTATCGGCATCGACCCCGCCGCAGGGCAGCCGCGCTTCACCTTCGGCAATGTCGATCTTCTGTCCGGCATCAACTTCATCCCGACGCTGATCGGCATGTTCGCGGTTTCGGAACTGCTGCGCGGGGCCGTGACGATGGAGAAGGGCGGCCATGTCATCGCCCAGGCCGTCGGCAGCCTGATGACCGGCGTCGGTGGCGTGTTCAAGAAGTACTGGTTCAACTTCCTGCGCGGCTCGACGATCGGCACCGTCATCGGCGCCCTGCCGGGTGCGGGAGCCGACATTGCGGCCTGGGTGTCCTACGCGGTCTCGAAGAAGACGTCGAAGGAGCCGGAGAAATTCGGCACGGGGCATATCGAGGGCATCGTCGATTCGACGTCGGCCAACAACTCCGCCCTTGGGGCCGCCTGGATTCCAGCGCTCGTCTTCGGCATTCCCGGCGATTCCATCACAGCCATCGTCATCGGCGTGCTCTATATGAAGGGGATGAATCCCGGCCCGAGCGTGTTTCTGCAGACGCCGGAACTGATCTACGCCGTCTTCATCATCTTCATCCTGGCCAATCTCCTGATGTTCCCGCTCGGCTGGGCGGCGATCAAGTCGGCCAAGCAGATTCTGCGCGTGCCACGCAACATCCTGCTGCCGATCATCCTGATCTTCTGCATCGTCGGCTCCTACGCCATGACGAACTCGCTCTACGGCGTGGTGCTGATGGTCGCGATGGGCGTGTTCGGCTGGCTGCTGGAAGAGCACGGCGTGCCGGTCGCGCCGCTGATCCTCGGGCTCGTGCTCGGCGAGATGCTGGAGCAGAACTTCATGTCGTCGATGATCAAGGCGGACGGATCGCTGATCGGCTTCCTGTCGCGGCCGATCGCTGGCGTGCTCGGTGTCGCGACGCTGGGCCTATGGGCCTTCATGATCTGGAAGGCGCTGCCCTTCGGCGCCTCGCGAGCGGCGGTGGACGCGAAGGCCTGACGTCTTCGCGGTGACAGGGTCGGGATGGCGCAGGCCTCCCGACGGATCTCAGCGCTTGAGGAAGGCCGCGAAGGCGGCCTGGGCCTCGGCCGAGCGGAGGCGCTCGCCAAAGTGGCGCGCTTCCGTAATCAGCGTCTCTGCGACGCTTGCCGCCTGGCCGCGCTTGAGCAGCATCTTGGTCAGCGCGACCGATTGCGGCGGCAGCGCCGCCAGTGCCTTGGCCTTGTCGAGCGCAGCCTCCAGCGCCTTGCCCTCGGCGAGGACAGCGTTCAGCAGGCCCGCCTCCAGCGCCGCCTGCGGGCCGAAGCTCTCGCCCAGCATCAGCAGCTCGGCCGCGCGCTTGGAGCCCGCCGCGAGCGGCAGCAGATAGCTGGACGCGCCCTCGGGACACAGCCCGAGCGTGACGAACGGCATGCGGAACATGGCGCCGGCCCCGGCGAAGGCGAGGTCGCAATGCAGCAGCATGGTCGTGCCGATGCCGACGGCGAACCCTTCGACCGCTGCGACGACCGGCTTCGTCGCCGTCGAGATCGCACCGAGGAAATCCATCGCGACGCGGGCGCCGTCATCGGCGGAAGCGGCGAAATCGCGGATGTCGTTGCCGCTGGTGAAACAGCCGCCGGTGCCGGTGACAAGGATGGCGCGGATGTCGGCATCGGCTTCCGCCGCGGCGAAGGCCGCGATCAGGCCGAGATAGCTGGCGCGGTCGAGTGCGTTCTTGCGCTCGGGCCGGTTCATCGTGATCTGCAGGACGCCGGGCGCCACGGTTTCGGTCAGAACGGCGCTGGTCATCCCCGGATCTCCATCCCTCAAGCCCGGCCGGGTCCCATGGATCGACGCTCCCGGGCCCGGCTCTCGGAGGCAGGCTTGGCATGGCGCTTCGCCGGGGGTCAAGCGTGCGGCCTGCTTGACAAAGGGGACCTCCGCCATGTCCTCCTTCGCCCTCGACCGGCCGCGCCCCAGCGCCGGCACAGCAGGGACGCATGCCTATGGAGACCGTCCGGCTCGCCCGTCAGGGCGAGATCGCGATCGCGACGATCGACAGCCCACCCGTCAACGCGCTCGGCCAGGCCCTGCGGGCGGGCCTCGCCCGCGTCATCGCGGAGGCGGGCGCCGATCCGACGGTGAGCGCCATCGTGCTGGCGGCGGCGGGCCGCGCCTTCATCGCCGGGGCCGACATCAGCGAGTTCGGCAAGCCGCCGCTCGCGCCCTACCTCCCCGACGTGCTCGATGCGATCGAGGCCTGTCCGAAGCCGGTCGTCGCGGCGATCCAGGGGGCTGCGCTCGGCGGCGGCCTCGAGGTCGCGCTCGCCTGCCATGGTCGCGTCGCGGCGCCGGCCGCATCGCTCGGCCTCCCCGAGGTCAAGCTCGGACTCATCCCCGGTGCGGGCGGCACGCAGCGCCTGCCGCGGCTGATCGGGGCGGCGAAGGCCTTCCCGATGATGCTCTCGGGCGAGCCCGTCAATGCCGGCAAGGCGCTGGAGCTCGGGCTGGTCGATGCGGTGACGGGCGAGGATCTTATCGTGGCCGCCGTCGCGCAGGCGCGCACGCTGGCGGGCCGGGGCGCGCCGCTGCGCCTCAGCGAGGCCCGGACAAAGCTGACGGCGGCCGATCGCGCGGCCTTCGAGGCGCTGGCCGCGGATGCGATGAAGAAGTCGGCGGATCTGCCCAACGTTGCGGCCTTGATCGAGTCCGTGCGCGGGGCCTTCGATCTCGGCTTCGCGGAGGGGCTCGCGGTCGAGCGGGCGCTGTTTTTGAAGCTCGTCGCCGATCCGCGCTCGGCTGCGCTGCGCCATGTCTTCTTCGCGGAACGCGAGATCGCCCGCGTCCCCGGCATCGGCGCCGAAGTGAAGCCGCGCCCGATCGCGAAGGCGGCGGTGATCGGCGCCGGTACGATGGGCGGCGGCATCGCGATGTGCTTCGCCAATGCGGGCATCCCGGTGACGCTGATCGAGCAGGAACAGGCGCAGATCGACAACGGCATGAACCGGGTCGCGGCGATCTACGAGATGTCGGTCACGCGCGGCTCGCTGACGCCGGAGAAACGCGACGAGCGCCTGGCCCTGATCACGCCCGCGGTCGGTCTCGCGGCTGCCGCCGAAGCCGACATCGTGATCGAGGCTGCCTTCGAGGAGATGGGCGTCAAGCAGCAGATCTTCGGGGCGCTCGACGGCATCGCCAAGCCTGGCGCGATCCTGGCCAGCAACACCTCCTATCTCGACGTGCCCACCATCGCGGCGGCGACGAAGCGCCCGCAGGACGTGCTGGGGATGCATTTCTTCAGCCCGGCCAATGTGATGAAGCTGCTCGAGGTGGTCCGCCCCGCGGGCGTGGCCGAGGATGCGGTGGTGAGCGCGATGGCGCTGGGCCGCCGGCTCGGCAAGGTGCCGGTCGTCGTCGGCAACGGCTTCGGCTTCGTCGGCAACCGCATGCTGGAGGCCCGCACCCGCGCGACCGAGCGGCTGCTGATCGCGGGTGCGCTGCCGCACGAGGTCGATGCGGCACTGACCGGCTTCGGCTTCAAGATGGGCCCCTGCGCCATGGCCGATCTCGCGGGCAACGACATCGGCTGGCGCTCGCGCAAGGCGCGCGGCAAGACGGCCGCCGTGGCAGACGCGATCTGCGAGGCCGGCTGGTTCGGCCAGAAGACCGGGCGCGGCTATTTCCTCTATCCGGAAGGCGCCCGCAGCGGGCAGCGCGACCCCGAGGTCGAGGCGCTGATCGCGCGCATCTCTGAAGAGCAGGGCGTGACGCGGCGCCGCTTCACCACCGAGGAGATCCTGTCGCGCCTGCTCGACCCGATGGTGAACGAGGGCGCGCGAATCCTGGAGGAGGGCATCGCGGCGCGGCCGGGTGACATCGATGTGATCTGGCTCAACGGCTACAACTGGCCGGCCTGGCGCGGAGGGCCGATGTACTGGGCCGATACGGTCGGGCTCGGCGCCATCGTCGCGCGGCTGGAGCAGTTGGTGGCGGAAACCGGCGACGGGACGCTGCAGCCGGCGCCGCTGTTGCGCCGGCTGGCGGCCGAGGGCAAGGGTTTCGCCGATCTGAAGACGCAATCCGCCTGACCGGCGCGATCGCCCCACTCACAGCACAAGGCAGGGAAGAAGCCTCCATGACCGAAGCCGTCATCGTCTCCACGGCGCGCACGCCGATCGGCAAGGCCCATCGCGGGGCCTTCAACCAGGTCCGCGGGGCCGACATGGCGGCCCATGCGATCCGGCATGCGCTGGAGCGCGCCGGCGTCGAGCCGGAGGCGGTCGAGGAGGTGGTGATGGGCTGCGGCTATCCGGAGGCCGCGACGGGGCTCAATGTCGCGCGCCATGCCGCGCTGGTCGCGGGGCTTCCCGTCCAGTCGGCCGGCGTCACCGTCAGCCGCTTCTGCGCCTCGGGTCTGGAGGCGATCGCCCATGCGGCGCGGCGCGTGGTGATGGACGGGGTGCCGGTCGCCGTCGGCGGCGGCGTCGAGTCGATCTCGCTGGTGCAGCCGGTGACCCGGCGCGACCTCGCCCAGAACGACTGGCTGCTCGCCAACAAGCCGACGATCTACACGACGATGATCGAGACCGCCGACATCGTGGCGCAGCGCTACGGCATCTCGCGGCAGGCCCAGGACGAGTTCTCGCTGGCGAGTCAGCAGCGCACGGCCGCCGCCCAGGAGCGCGGCCTGTTCGACGACGAGATCGTGCCGATGAGTGCGGTGATGGCGGTCACCGACAAGGCCACCGGCGAGGTCAGCCAGAAGCCCGTGACGCTGACGAAGGACGAGGGCAACCGCGCCGACACTACGCTGGAGGGGCTGCTCAAGCTCAAGCCCGTGCGCGGCGAGGACCAGTTCGTCACCGCCGGCAATGCCAGCCAGCTCTCGGACGGCGCTTCGGCCAGCGTCGTGATGTCGGCGGCGGAGGCCGCGCGGCGCGGACTTGCCCCGCTGGGCATCTTCCGCGGTTTCGCCTCGGCCGGCTGCGAGCCCGACGAGATGGGCATCGGCCCGGTCTTTGCCGTGCCGCGCCTGCTGGAGCGCAACGGGCTGAGCGTGTCCGATATCGATCTCTGGGAGCTGAACGAGGCCTTCGCCTCGCAGTCGCTCTATTGCCGCGACCGGCTCGGAATCGACCCGGCCAAGGTCAACGTCAATGGCGGGGCGATCGCGATCGGCCATCCCTTCGGCATGAGCGGGGCGCGTCTGGTCGGCCATGCGCTGCTCGAAGGCCGCCGCCGCAAGGCGCGCTATGCGGTGGTGACGATGTGCGTCGCCGGCGGCATGGGCTGCGCCGGCCTGTTCGAGATCAACCAAGGCTGAACCAAACCGGCGCTGCCGCGTCTTGTTGACGGCGCGGTGGCGGCGGATGATCTGCCGCGCCGCCTTTCACGATGGAGACGAGACGTGGCTTCGGGATTGTTCGCGCTGCTCGACGACATCGCCGGTATCGCCAAGGTCGCGGCATCCTCCGTCGACGACGTCGTCGCGCAGGCGACCAAGGCCGGCACCAAGGCGGCCGGCATCGTCATCGACGACGCGGCGGTGACGCCGCGCTATGCGGTTGGCTTCGCCGCCTCGCGTGAACTGCCGATCATCTGGAAGATCGCGCTCGGCTCGCTGAAGAACAAGTTGCTCTTCCTGCTGCCGGGCGCGCTGATCCTGGCGCTGGTCGCGCCCTGGCTGATCACCCCGCTCCTGATGATGGGCGGCGTCTATCTCTGCTATGAGGGCGCCGAGAAAATCCTCGAACTGGTCGTGCCGCACGCAACCGCGATCCCCGCGGCGGCGGGCCAGGCCGTGCTCGATCCCAAGCTGCTCGAGGAGCAGAAGATCGCCGGTGCGATCAAGACCGACTTCATCCTCTCGGCGGAGATCATGGCGATTACGCTGTCGACCGTCACGACATCCTCCTTCCAGATGCAGGCGATCGTGCTGGCGTTGGTCGGGATCGGCATCACCGTGCTGGTCTATGGCGCCGTGGCCCTGATCGTGAAGGCCGACGACATCGGGCTGGCGCTGGCCAGGCAGCCCTTCGCGCCGGTCCGTTGGTTTGGGCGGGGTCTGGTGATCAGCATGCCGCATTTCCTGACCACGCTCAGCGCGGTCGGGACGGCGGCGATGCTCTGGGTCGGCGGCGGCATCATTCTCCACGGGCTGGAGACGTTCGGCCTGACCGCGCTCGGTCATGCCAGCCACGCCGTTGCCGCTGCCGTCGCCGCGATGCTGCCGCTGGGCGGTGTCCTGGAGTGGCTGACGGGGGCGGTGTTCTCGGCCCTGTTCGGCCTGATCGTCGGTGGCATCGCGATCGTGGCGATGTATTCCATCGTGCAGCCCATCATGAAGGGCCTGCGCAAGACCCGCCAACCGGTTTGAAGCCGCCCGCTGCCCTCAGTCGAGCCAGGTCGTGAAGCCCTCGACCGGCTCGCGCTCCGCGACGAGGCCGTTCTGGGGTGCCGCCGGGTCGGCATGGCCGATGGCGATGCCGCAGACGACGATTTCGCTGTCAGGGATGGCGAGTTCGCGCCGCACCACCGGGTGGAAGCGCGCGAAGATCGCCTGCGGGCAGGATTGCATACCGTGGCCCTGCGCCGCGATCAGCAGGCTCTGCAGGAACATGCCCAGATCGATCCAGGAGCCGATCTCGAGATCGCGGTCGACCGTCAGCATCAGTGCGACCGGCGCGTCGAAGAAACGCAGATTGGCGGCGCTCTGGCGCTTCATGCCCGCGATATCGCCCTTGGCGACGCCGAGCAGGCCGTAGAGATCCCAGCCGACCTTGCGGCGGCGCGACTGATAGGGCTCGCGGAAGGTCTCGGGGTAGTAGCGGTACTCCTCGGACTGGACGAAATCGGGATCGTCCAACGCCGCCAGCAGGGCGCTCTCCAGCCGCGCTCGCACCTGGGGGCCTATCACGCGCAGCTTCCAGGGCTGCATGTTCGTGCCGCTCGGCGCCCGCGCCGCGACCTCGATCAGCCGGTGCAGCAGGGCAGGATCGACCGGCGTCGGCAGGAAGGCGCGGGTGGCGCGGCGGGAGGTGATGGCGTGCTCGACGGCCTGGGCTTGGGCGGCGGTGGTCATTCAGGCTCCCGTATGCAGCGCCGACGTTTTCCGTCATTGCGAGCGCAGCGAAGCAATCCAGGAGGATAGGCGCAAGGGCCTGGATTGCTTCGCTGCGCTCGCAATGACGGGGAGGGGGTTATCCCTTCCGCGCCTCAATGAACGCCGCGTGTTCCTCGACCAGCCCACCAGCCAGCGCCTTGGCGATCAGGGCGCGGGTGTTGGCGAGGCCGTAGATCGCGGCGAAGGAGCCGAAGCGCGGGCCCTGATCCTCGCCGAAGAAGACCTGGTAGATCGCCTTCCACCAGTCGCCGGAGACGCCGGGCCGCTCGGGCGTGGCGTTCTTGGCGGCGAGGTTCTGGTACCGCGGGATCGCGCGGGCGACATCGAGCGCCGTGTCCTGCACCATCTCGGCGGTGGCATCCGCCGGCAGGGCGGCAAGCGCGGCGTCGAGCGCAGTGAAGGCCGCCACCTCGGTCTCGTCGGCGAGGCGGTAGTTCTTTGCCGGCTTCACGAAGTCGCGGAAATAGGCGATCGCATAGCCGACCAGCGCGTCGAGCCGCGGATGGGTCTGCGGCGAGATGCCTGGCGCATAGCGCTGGAGGAAGCCCCAGAGCACCGCCTTGTCCTCGGAATTGGCGACGGCGACGAGGTTCATCAGCAGGCCGAAGGTGATCTGCGCCCGCGAGACGTTGTCGCCTTCGCCGGTGGCGATGACTTCCGGCTGCGGCGGCTCGCCGTGGTGGAGGTGCCAGACGGGATTGCCGAGGCGGTTCTTCCAGTCCTGGCGCTCATAGCCGCCGAGGAACTGCAGGTATTCGTCGACCGCGCGCGGGATGACGTCGAAATGCAGCTTCTTGGCTTCGCGCGGGCGCTGGAACATGTAGAGCGCCAGGCTCTCCTGCGGGCCGTATTCGAGCCATTGCTCGATGGTCAGGCCGTTGCCCTTCGACTTCGAGATCTTCTGGCCCTGCTCGTCCAGGAAGAGCTCGTAGTTGAATCCCTCGGGCGGGGTGCCGTCGAGCGCGCGCGCGATCTGCGAGGAGACCTTGACCGAGTCGATCAGATCCTTGCCCGCCATCTCGTAGTCGATGCCGAGCGCGACCCAGCGCATCGCCCAGTCGGGCTTCCACTGCAGCTTGACCTGGCCGCCCGTGACGGGCGTGACGAAGCGCTCGCCGGTTGCCGGATCGGTCCAGGCAATGGTGCCGGCCTCGATGTCGCGCGCCTCGATCGGCACCTGCATGACGACGCGCGTCACCGGGTGGATCGGCAGGAAGGGCGAATAGGTCGCCGCCCGCTCCTCGCGCAATGTCGGCAGCATGATCTTCATCACCGCGTCGTAGCGCGCCAGCATCTTCAGCAGCGTCGCGTCGAACTCGCCGGCTCGGTAGCTGTCGGTCGAGGACTTGAACTCGTAGTCGAAGCCGAACTGGTCGAGGAAGGCGCGCAGCCGCGCATTGTTGTGCCGGCCGAAGGAGTCATGCGTGCCGAAGGGGTCGGGCACCTCGGTCAGCGGCTTGCCGATATTGGCAGCGAGCAACGCCTTGTTGGGGACGTTGTCGGGCACCTTGCGCAGCCCGTCCATGTCGTCGGAAAAGGCGATCAGGCGGGTGGGCACGGCACCATCGGTCAGAACCTCGAAGGCATGGCGCACCATCGAGGTGCGCGCGACCTCGCCGAAGGTGCCGATATGGGGCAGCCCCGAGGGGCCATAGCCCGTCTCGAAGATGACCTCCTTCTTGCCCGATTTCTCGATCCGCGCGACGAGCTTGCGAGCTTCCTCGAACGGCCAGGCGGCCGAACGCTGGGCGGCGTCCACAAGGGCGGGGTCGAAAACGGGCATCGGGAGTGGTGTCCTCTCCAGGTTCAACGCGAAAATGCGAGGCAGGGGCTTTCGCAGATTGCGAAGGGGGGCGTCAATGAGTCGGACGGGATGCGTCTGGAGCAGTTGTCGAATGGCGTGCCGGGTATAGGCTGCCGCCGACACGCCTTCGAGAGGACCGCCGCCTTGGATCGCCATCTGCACGACACCCTGACCGCCTGGCGACGCCATCTCCACGCCCATCCGGAACTCGGGCGGCAGGAGCAGGAGACGAGTGCCTTCGTCCAGGCGAAGCTGACCGAACTCGGCGTGCCCTTCACCGCCGGCATCGGCGGCCATGGCGTGGTGGCGACGCTGAGGCGAGGCGGCTCGGAGCGCTCGGTCGGCCTGCGCGCCGACATGGACGCGCTGCCGATCCTCGAGGCGAACGACCTGCCCTATAACTCCACGCGGCCGAACGTCATGCATGCCTGCGGCCATGACGGGCACACCACGGCGCTGCTCGGCGCGGCCGCCCTGCTCGCCCGCGACGAAGGCTGGAGCGGCACCGTGCAGTTCGTCTTCCAGCCGGCCGAGGAGGGCGCCGGCGGCGCTCAGGCGATGCTCGCCGACGGCGTGATCGAGCGCTTTCCGATGGAGCGCATCTTCGCCCTGCACAACTGGCCGGGGCTGGAGGCGGGCACCATCGCCGTGCATCGCGGTCCCGTGATGTCCGAGCCCGGCCGCTTCAAGATCACGCTGCACGGCACGGCGGGCCATGCGGCGCTGCCGGAGACGACACGCGACCCGATCGTCGCCATGGGGCATCTCATCGTCGCGCTGCAGACGATCGTCTCGCGCAACATCGATCCGATGCAGTCGGCGGTCGTGTCGATCGGCCAGGTGCATGGCGGCTCGGCCTCGAACCAGATCCCGACCAGCGTCTTCATCGAAGGCACCTTCCGCACCTTCGTGGCGGAGGTGCGCGAGCGTCTGCTCGGGCGCATCCGCGCGATCGCGCAGAACATCGCTGCCACTTTCGAGATGGAGGCGGAGGTCGAGACGATGCATGGCGCCGCCACCATCAACACGGCGGCGGAGGAGGAGATCGCCGCCGCGGCTGCGCAGGCGGCCGGGGTGGGGCTGCGGCGTGATCTCAAGCCCAGCACGACCGGCGAGGACTTCGCCCATTTCCTGCAGCGGCTGCCGGGCGCCTATGTCTGGATCGGCAACGGCCCGGTGCGCGACGGCGGCGAACTGCACAACGACCGCTACGACTTCAACGACGCGATCCTGCCGGCGGCGTCCGGCTGGCTGGCGGCGGTGGCGAAGCAGGCGCTCAGCGCGAACGCGCCGGCGAAGTGACAGCAACCGACCAACGCTCGCCGTCATGCTCGCCCTTGTGGCGAGCATCCACGTCTTGAACACCGCACGGGACGAGGGAAGGCGTGGATGGTCGGGACAAGCCCGACCATGACGCAAGAGGCCGTATGATTGCCGGCGTCAGAACGGGCTCACCGGGAAGAACCGCAGATAGAGCCGCGCATAGGTGCCGTCGTCCCAGAGCGACTGCAGCGCGTAGTCGAGGGAGCGCTTGAGCGGCGCCTCGTCCTTGCGCAGGAGGAAGGCGACGCCCTCGCCGAAATAGCGGCTTTCGAGGAAGGGCCCGCCGGTGAAGGCGAGTTCGCTGCCGCCGCTGCCGGCGAGCAGCAGCGAGAGTGCGACGCCGTCGCCGAAGACGAATTCGGCGTCGCCGCTGCGCAGGGCCGTGATGGCGGCGGCGAGGCTTGCCGCCTCGCGGCGCTGGACGAAGGGCAGAAGCCGTTCGAGATAGGCCTGATGCGCCGTGCCGGCGACGACGGCGACGCGCTTGCCCTGCAGGGAGCGCGTGTCGAGTTCGGCCTGGGCGTTGCCGCGGGTGGTGGCGAAGCGGGCCGAGCCGCGGAAATAGAGATGGCTGGCCGCAAAGCGGGCGCGGATCGGTGGTGTCAGGTTCAGCGCCGCAGCCAGAACGTCGCCGCGGCCCTCGGCGAGCGAATCCAGCAGCGTGTCGAAACGGCGGGCCTGTACGGTGCAGGTCCAGCCGAGCTTCTCGCAGGCGGCCCGCGCCAGTTCGACCGAGAAGCCGGTCAGGCCGCCATCGGGCCCGGCGAAATGCAGCGGCGGGTATTCGTCGTCGGTCAGGAAGCGGATGACGCGGGGCGGGCCGGGCTCGGGTCGGTCGAGCCGGATGCGCGGGTCCCAGAAGTTCGGCACGGTGACGCGCGACTGCGCCAGCGCGGCCGGCGCGGCGAGCGTCAGCAGGGCCAGCGTGAGGAGGACGGCGCGGATCATGCGCGCATCTGGCGCGAGGGGGCGGGCGGGATCAAGGGGGTCCCCGCGCGCTCGATCAGAGCGCGGCCACCGTCGCCTTCGCGCCCTTGTCGAACAGCGCTGCGAGATGCCTCTCGACGGCCTGCGTGAACCGCGGCTCGCGCGGCAGGTCGGCGCCGAAGATCGCCTCGATGCCGAACAGCGACCGGCTGAGCGCCATTGCGTCGCGGCCGGCGGTCCTGGCCTTCTCCGCGAAGGTCACGGCCAGCGGGTCGCGAACGTCGATCGTCGCGCCCCTTTCGTCGGTGCCGGAGACATAGCGCATCCAGGCCGCGACACCGAGCGCGAGATGGTCGATCGGGGCGTCCTGCCTGAGGCGGTCGCGGATCGTTCCCAGCAGCCGCTGCGGCAGCTTCTGAGAACCATCCATGGCGATCTGCCAGGTGCGATGGCGGATGGCGGGGTTGCGGAAGCGGGCGAGCAGCGCCTGCGCATAGTCGGAGAGGACGACACCCTGCGGCGCGGGAACGGTCGGGATGATCTCCGCCCAGAGACCTTCGAGGAAGCGCGCCAAGACCGGGTCGCCACTGGCTTCAGACACCGTCTCGTGGCCGGCGAGATAGCCGAGATAGGCGAGGCTGGAATGCGCGCCGTTGAGCATGCGCAGCTTCATGAACTCGAAGGGCGCGACCTGCGAGACCATCTGGGCTCCGACACGCTCCCAGGCTGGGCGGCTGGCGGCGAAGACGTCCTGGATCGCCCATTGCCGGAAGGGCTCGCCGATCACGGGCGCGGCGTCCTCCAGCCCGATCAGGCCCGCGACCTCGGCGATGTCGGCGTCGGTCGTGGCCGGTACGATGCGGTCGACCATTGTCGCCGGGAAGGCGCCGTTGGCTTCGATCCACTGGCTCAGGCCATCATCGCTCAGCGCCGCGAAGTCGCGCACGAGGCCGCGCAACACGCCGCCGTTGTGGGGGAGGTTGTCGCAGCTCAGCGCCGTGAAGGGGCCGAGCCCGGCGGCACGACGCGCCTTCAGGGCGGCGACGATGAGGCCCACCGCCGAACGCGGGGTGTCCGGATGGGCGAGGTCGTGGACGATGTCGGGATGGTCGGCCTTGAGCCGGCCGGTGGCGGGGTCGTGGCAATAGCCCTTCTCGGTGACCGTCAGCGAGACGATCCGCGTATCGGGGGAGGCCATGCGCGCGATCAGCGCGGCCGGGTTCTCCGGCGCGACCAGCACCTCACCGAGGCAGCCGATGAGGCGCAGGTCGGGCCCGGTCGGAGCGCGCTTGAGCAGGGTGTAGAGCCCGTCCTGCGGCGCCAGCCGGTCGCGCTGGTCGGGCCGCTGCAGGCTCGCGCCGGTGACGCCCCAGGCGCCGAACTCCAGCTCCAGCGCGTCCTCGGTGTACTCGCAGAGATGGGCGCGGGCGAAGGCGCCCAAACCGAGATGGACGATGCCCGGCGTCAGCCGCGCGCGGTCATAGGCGGGGCGGCGGACCGCCTCGCTGAGGGCGGAGAGGGTGCTCTTCGTCAGTCGTGTCAACGGAACATGCCCGGCAGCCAGAGGGAGAAGGCCGGGACATAGGTGATCAGCAAGAGCACGGCAACGCTGGCGCCGTAGAACGGCCAGATCGTCTTCATGGACTCGCTGATCGAGACCTTGCCGATGGCGCAGGCGACAAACTGGACCGAGCCGACCGGCGGCGTGTTGAGCCCGATGCCGGCGTTGAGGATCAGGATGACGCCGAAATGCACGGGATCGACGCCGATCGCCTTGACCACGGGCAGGAAGATCGGCGTGCAGATGATGATCATCGGCGCCATGTCCATGAAGGTGCCGAGCACCAGCAGGATGACGTTGATCATCAGCAGGATGACCAGCGGGTTGTCGGAGATCGCCTGCATCAGCGCGATCGTCGCCTTCGGCACCTCGAGGAAGGCCATCAGCCAGCCGAAGGAACTCGCTGCGCCGATGATCAGCAGCACCATGGCGGTGGTGCGCACCGCGCCGAGCGTGGCGTGGGTGAAGCCTTTGAAGTCGAGCCCGCGATAGACGAAGATCGTGATCAGCAGCGCGTAGATCACCGCGATGCAGGACGATTCCGTCGCGGTGAAGACGCCCGAGCGGACACCGCCGAAGATGATGGCGATCAGCAGCAGGCCGGGCGTCGCGGCGACAAAGAGGCGCGCGACCGTCAGGAAGCCCGGGAAGATGTCGGCCGGATAGCCGCGGTTCACCGCGACGGCCCAGGCGGCGACCATCAGGGCGATGCACAGCATCACGCCGGGCACGACGCCCGCCGTGAACAGATCGGCGATCGAGATCGTGCCGCCGGCGGCCAGCGAATAGATGATCATGTTGTGCGAGGGCGGGATCAAGAGCGCGATGATCGCGGCGTTCGCGGTGACGTTGACGGCATAGTCGGGCGCATAGCCGCGCTTGACCATCTGCGGGATCATGATGCCGCCGACGGCGGAAGCGTCCGCCACGGCCGAGCCGGAGATGCCGCCGAAGAGCGTGCAGGTGATGACGTTGACCTGGCCCAGCCCGCCGCGCAGATGCCCGACCAGCGAGGAGGCGAACTGGATCAGGCGGTCGGCGATGCCGCCGCGGATCATCAGGTCGCCCGAATAGATGAAGAACGGGATCGCCAGCATGGCGAAGGCGTTCATGCCGGTCGACATCTGCTGGAAGATGACGACGGGCGGGATACCGATGTAGAGCACCGTCGCCATCGAGGAGAGCCCGAGGCAGAAGGCGACGGGCACGCCCATCAGCAGGAGCGCGGCGAAGGAGGTGAAGAGGATCGTGATGGCCATCGCTCAGGCCTCCCCGCCAAGACCGTTGGCGTTCAGCGGCATCGGCGCGAGCTTCTCGCCGGTGAAGAAGAGCAGGAGCTTCTCGATCGAGAACAGCGCGATCAGCGCGCCGCCGGCGATGATCGGGACATAGTCCCAGCCCTTCGAGATGCCGATCATCGGCAGGCGATCGCTCCAGACCTTGGCGGCGAGCTCGGTGCCATACCAGACCATGGCGAAGGCGAAGAGCGTCACCAGCACCTCGTTGGCGACGATGAGGACGCTCTTGGGCGTGCCGCGCAGGTAATGCAGGCCGACATCGAAGCCCATATGGTCGAGCTCGCGGACGCCGACGGAGCCGCCCAGCAGGATGAACCAGAGCATCAGGAACAGCGAGGCGGGCTCGCCCCAGGTCGGCGTCGCGTTGAGGACGTAGCGGCCGAACACGGTCCAGGCGACGATCGCGGTCATGGCGATCAGCCCGAGGCCGGCTGCGAGCAGGGCGACCAGGCTGAGTCGTGAATTGATGCGCGTGAGCATCCGGGCAAAGCCGCTCATGGACAGGTCCTGACAGTGGGCGGGAAACGAAAACGGGCGGCGGGAGGCCGCCGCCCGTAGAGCGAATGGGGCGGGACTACTTGACCGCCTGGATCTTCGCGACGAGGTCCTTGAGGGCCGCGTCGGTGACGAACTTGTCGTAGACGGGCTTCATGGCGTCGATGAAGGGCTGCTTCTCGACCGCGTTGATCACCGCGCCGCCAGCCTTGACCTTGGCTTCCGAGGCCTTCTCGCGGGCGTCCCAGAGCTCGCGCATCTTGGCGACGGACTCCTTGGCGGCGGCCTTCATGATCTCCTGGTCTTCCTTGGAGAGCTTGTCGAAGCTGCGCTTGGACATGACCAGCACTTCCGGCGAGAGCGAGTGCTCGGTCAGCGAGTAGAACTTCGAGACCTCGAAGTGCTTGGTCGACTCGTAGGACGGCCAGTTGTTCTCGGCGCCATCGATGACGCCGGTCTGCAGGGCGGAGTAGACCTCGCCGAAGGCCATCGGCGTCGCATTGGCGCCGAGCGCCGAGACCAGCGCGACGAACATGTCCGACTGCTGGACGCGGATCTTCATGCCCTTCATGTCGGCGGGCGTGTTGATCGGGCGCTTGGAGTTGTAGAAGGAGCGCGAACCGGAATCATAGAAGGCGAGCCCGACGAGATCGTGCTTTTCGAACTCCTTGAGGATCGAGTCGCCGATCGGGCCGTCCATCACGGTGCGCATATGCGCGACCGAGCGGAAGATGAAGGGCAGGGACGGCACGTTGGTCGCCGGGATCAGGTTGTTGAACGGCGCCATGTTGATGCGGTTCAGGTCGATCACGCCGAAGCGGGTCTGCTCGATCGTGTCCTTCTCGTTGCCGAGCTGGGCCGAGTGGAAGACGTTGATCTTGATGCGGCCCTTGGTGCGCTCCTCCAGCAGCTTGCTGATGTGGCGGACAGCCTCGACCGTCGGATAGTCGGTCGGGTGGATGTCGGTGGACCGCAGGACGGTCTGGGCGGCTGCGGGAAGCGCGACCGACGCCAGCATGGCGGCGCCCGCGAGCAGGCCGAAGGTCCTCTTGGTAATGCTCATGATGGTTCTCTCCCGATATGGTTCGCCGGCTTTTCCCGGTCGTTCTTGCCCTTCGATGGGCGCCCTGCCAGGTCATCCCGGCAAGGCGTGTTTCAGACGAATTCCTTCCGCATCGGCGTGAAGGAATCGATCAGCTGGCCGGCCTCGACCGCGGTGACGCCGTGGACGAGATCGGCCGGGACGAAGAAGGTGTCGCCGGCCGTCAGCCGCTGGGTCTGTCCGTCGATGGTGACGTCGAAGACGCCGCTCTCGACGTAGGAAGCCTGGCGATGCGGGTGCTGGTGCGCCTTGCCGACGGCACCGGCCTCGAAGACCACCCGCACCACCATCAGATCCTCGCCATAGGCCATGATCTTGCGCTTCACGCCGGGCTCGGTCGGCTCCCAGGCGATCGCGGCGTCCTGCTGGAAGAAGGAATTGAGACGCGTGGTCATCGTGCGAGCCAGCCTCCGTCGACGGGGATGATGGCGCCGTGCATGTAGGCGGCGGCGTCGCTGGCGAGGAACACGGCGGCGCCGCCGATGTCCGAGGGCTTGCCCCAGCGGCCGGCAGGAATGCGCGCCAGGATCGCCTGGTTGCGGTCGGGGTCGGCGCGGAGCGCCTGCGTGTTGTTGCTCTCGATGTAGCCCGGGGCGATGGCGTTCACATTGATGCCCTTCTGCGCCCATTCGCAGGCGAGCAGCTTGGTCAGGCCGGCGAGCCCGCTCTTGCTGGCGGTGTAGGAGGCGACGCGGATGCCGCCCTGGAACGACAGCAGCGAGGCGATGTTGACGATGCGGGCGCCGCGTCCGGCCTCGACCGCCGATTTTGCGAAGGCCTGGGCCAGGAAGAACGTCGCCTTGAGGTTGACGTTCATCACCTCGTCCCAGTCGCTCTCGCTGAAATCGAGGGCGTCGGCCCGGCGGATGATGCCGGCATTGTTGACGAGGATGTCGAGCGGGCCGGCGAGACCTTCAGCCTGCGCGATGACGCGCGGCGCGATGCCCTGCTCCTGAAGATCGACCTTGAGGGCATGAGCCGTTCCGCCGGCCGCCGCGACCAGCCCCAGCGTCTCGTTCAGGTCCGAGCGCCCGGCGGCCACCACCGTGGCGCCCGCTTGCGCCAGCGCCAGCGCGATGCCCTGGCCGATGCCGGTATTGGCGCCGGTCACCAGGGCTCCGCGGCCGGTGAGGTCGAAGGGCGAGGCCATCAGCGCAGCATGTCCACGGGGGCGGGGTCCATGTCGGTGAACTCGACATTGTCGCCGGCCATGGCCCAAACGAAGGCGTAGTTCGAGGTGCCGCAGCCGCAATGGATCGACCAGTTCGGCGAGATCACGGCTTGCTCGTTGGCGACGAGGAGGTGCCGGGTCTGTGTCGGCTCGCCCATGAAGTGGAAGACGCGGTGGGCGGGGTCGAGATTGAAGTAGAGATAGGCCTCCATCCGCCGCGTATGGGTGTGGCAGGGCATCGAGTTCCAGACCGAGCCGGGCTCCAGCGCCGTCATCCCCATCACCAGCTGGTTCGTGCCGGTGGTGTTGGGCATGATGTATTGCCGGATGGTGCGCTTGTTCGAGGTCTCCGACGAGCCGAGATGGATCGTGTTGGCGTCGTCCTTGCGGATGAGCTGATGCGGTGCCTCGCGGTGGGCGGGCGCGCTGGTCAGGTAGAACTTGGCGGGGTTGGCGGCATCCGCGCTGGCGAAGGAGACGTCCTTCGCGCCGAGCCCGACATAGAGGGCGTCGAGATTGGGCAGATCGAAGGCCTGACCGTCCACCGTGACGCGGCCGGCGCCGCCCAGGTTGATCACGCCGAGCTCGCGCCGGGCCAGGAAGAAGGGCGTGCCGGTCGGCGCGAAGGGGGCGAGCGTCAGCGCGGCCGCCGCCGGCATCGCGCCACCGACGATCATGCGGTCGTAGTGGCTGTAGGTCAGCGTGATCTCGCCCGGAACGAAGATGCGCTCGATCAGGAAGTCGGCGCGCAGGGTCTCGGTGTCGTAGCCGCGGACATCGCGCGGATGCGCGGCCTGGCGTTCGTCGGTCGTCTTGGGGGCGGTCACAGGCGATAGGCCTCCTTGGCCAGTCGGTAGGCGAGGTCGTGGGCGACCTCGGCCGCCTCGTCCTCGCCGAGGCGGTGCTCGGCGACGAGCTTGGCGAGATAGGTGCAGTCGCAGCGGCGGGCGACGTCGTGACGCGCGGGAATCGAGAGATAGGCGCGGGTGTCGTCGTTGAAGCCGACCGTGTTGTAGAAGCCGGCCGTCTCCGTCGTCAGTTCGCGGAAGCGCAGCATCGCCTCGGGCGCATCGAGGAACCACCAGCCCGGCCCGAGCTTGAGCGCCGGATAGTGGCCGGCCAGCGGGGCGAGTTCGCGCGAATAGCTGGTTTCGTCGAGGGTGAAGGCGATGACCGTGAGGTTGCGCTCGTTGCCGACCGCGTCGAGCAGGGGCTTCAGCGCGGCGACGTAGTCGGTCTGGCGCGGGATGTCGGCGCCCATGTCGCGCCCGAACTGCGCGAACAGCGAGGCGTTGTGGTTGCGCGACGAGCCGGGATGGATCTGCAGCACGAGCCCGTCATCGAGGCTCATCTTCGCCATCTCGGTCAGCATCTGGCCGCGGAAGAGATCGGCGTCCTCGGCCGAGGCCTTGCCAGCGACGACCCTGGCGAAGAGCGCCTCGGACTCGGCCTTCGAGAGATTGGCGGTGCGGGCGGTGGCGTGGCCATGGTCGGACGAGGTGGCGCCGCGCGCCCGGAAGTAATCGCGGCGCTTGCGATGGGCGGCGAGATAGCCGTTCCAGCTCATCACGTCCTCGCCCGTCAGGGCGCCGAACTGCTCGAGATTGGCGGCGAAGCCTTCGAACTCGGGATCGACGACGCTGTCGGGGCGATAGGCGGTGACGACCTTGCCGCCCCAGCCCGACGCCTTGATCATGTCGTGCCACTTCAGATCGTCGAGCGCGCCCTCGGTGGTCGAGATCGCCTCGATCTTGAAGCGCTCGAACAGCGCGCGCGGCCGCAGCTCGGGCTCGCCCAGCTTCTCGGCGATCCGGTCATAGAGCCGGTCGGCGTTCTCCGGCGACAGCCGCTCGTTGATGCCGAAGACCGAGGAGAGCGCGTGCTCGAACCAGAGCCGGGTCGGCGTGCCCCGGAACAGGAACCAATGTTGGGCAAAGAGGCGCCAGACCGCGCGCGGATCGGTCTCGACCGGCGCGCCATCCTTGCGGGGGATGCCGAGCTGCTCCAGCCGCACGCCCTGCGAATAGAGCATCCGGAAGATGTAGTGGTCCGGCTTGACCAGCAAGGTGGCGGGATCGGGGAAGGGCTGGTCCTCGGCAAACCAGCGCGGGTCGGTGTGGCCATGCGGCGAAATGATCGGCAGATCGCGAATCCCGGCATAGAGCCGGCGCGCGATTCCGCGCGTCACGGGGTCCGCGGGAAACAGGCGATCATCATGCAGCAACATCGGGTCCGGGCGCTCCCATCGGATCGGCCGGCGGACCATAGGCGCGACGGTGAGGCGCGGTCAATATACTAATATACTAGTACGTCACAGATAGTCGTGCTATCCGCCGGAAGGCGCAGTCGCCATGCGGCAGGCGCATCCTTCCGGCAGGGCCGCCCGGCCCGCCGGCCCAGCGAGGCAAGGCGATGTCGCAGGTCACGATCCCGCCGAAAGTGAGTGTCGATCCCATGCGCCGCGAGCGGCGGCGCCAGCCCCTGGGCGGCATTCCGGCCGGCCGCTCCACGGCGGCCTCCATGGTGCAGGACGAGCTGAGGCGCGCCATTCTGGCGATGGAGATCGTGCCGGGCGCCGCACTGGTCGAGAAGGAGCTGACCGCGCATTTCGGCATGAGCCGGACACCGGTTCGCGAGGCCCTGATCCGTCTGAAGGAGGAGGGGCTGGTCGAGATCTTCCCGCAGGCCGGAACCTTCGTGGCGCGGATCCCGAGCGAGGCGATTCCCGAGGCGGTGTTCATCCGGCAGGCGCTCGAATGCGCCACCGTCGATCTGGTGGCGCGCATTGCGGCGCCCGAGGCGATCAGCCGGCTCGACGCCACGATCGCCCGCCAGCACGAGGCCTTCGAGGCGAGCGACCAGGAGGGCTTCCATCGCGCCGACGAGGAGTTCCACGAGGCCCTGGCCATGGTCGCCGGCTATCCCGGCATCTGGAAGATCGCGCATGCCGCCAAGAGCCAGATCGACCGCTGCCGGCGCATGACGCTGCCGGTGCCGGGGCGCATGTCGATGGTCATCCGCGAGCATCTCTCGATCGTCGATGCGGTCCGCCGTCATGACGGCCCGGCTGCGGTCGCCGCGATGCGCAAGCATCTGGGCACGCTGCTGCCCGACCTGGTGCATCTGCGGGCGGAGCATCCGGACTACTTCGCCTGAGGGGCCAGGCCCGGCGCGGGGCTTGCTTGGCGTCGCGATGCGGCCAGGTCCGGCGCGGGTTGCGCTGTGCGACCATGCCGTGTCCGATCAGCCGTGGCATGGATGATCGCCATGCCGCGCCCCTGCCTGCCGAGGATGATGCCGATGCCCAGCCCCGCCGATCTCAGCGCCGCCGAGCTGTTGCAAGCCTACCGCACCAGGGCGCTCTCGCCGGTCGAGGTGGTGGAGGCGGTCATCGCCCGGATCGAGCGATGCGAGCCGCAACTCAAGGCCCTCTATGCCTATGATCCCGAGACCGCACGGGCTGCGGCGAAGGCCTCCGAGGCGCGCTGGATGAAGGGGCAGGCGCTGCCGCTCGACGGCGTTCCGGGCACGATCAAGGAGAACATCGCCACCCGGGGCACGCCGATGCCGATCGGCACCGCCGCGCGCGACCTGTCGCCCATGCTGGAGGATGCCCCCGTCGCCGCGCGGCTGGGGGAGGCGGGCTTCGTCATGCTCGCGAAGACGACGATGCCCGATTACGGGATGCTGTCCTCGGGCCTGTCGAGCTTCCACGAACTCGCCCGCAATCCCTGGGATGTGACGACAAACCCGGGCGGCTCCTCGGCCGGGGCCGGGGCGGCGGGCGCGGCCGGCTATGGGCCGCTGCATGTCGGGACCGATATCGGCGGCTCGATCCGGCTGCCGGCCGGCTGGTGCGGGCTGGTCGGGCTGAAGCCGAGCTTCGGGCGCGTGCCGATCGACCCGAGCTATTACGGCCGCGTTGCCGGACCGATGACCCGCACCGTCACGGACACCGCCCTGATGATGCGCGAGATCTCGAAGCCCGATGCGCGCGACGGCATGAGCCTGCCGCCCCAGGAGATCGACTGGCTGTCGCTCGAGATGGACGTGAAGGGGCTGCGGATCGGCCTGCAGCTCGACCCGGGCATCGGCATCCCCGTCGAGCCGGAGACGAAGGCGGCGATCGAGGCCGCGGGCCGGGCCTTCGCCGCGGCTGGCGCGATCGTCGAGGAGGCGCCGGCCTTCATGACGCGGGCGATGCTGGACGGGCTCGACGATTTCTGGCGCCAGCGCGCCTGGGCCGAGATCGGGGCTCTCCCGACAGAGAAGCAGGGCAGGGTTTTGTCCTACATCTTCGCCTGGGCCAATGTCGGGGAGTCGCTGTCGGGCCTTCGCGTCTACAACGGCATGAGCCAGATGCTGGCGATCAAGCAGGCGGCGCTGAAGCAGAGCGCGCCGTTCGACTTCGTGCTCTCGCCGGTCGCGCCGGTTCCGGCCTTTCCGGCCGATTATGCCTCGCCGATCGACGATCCGCGCGAGCCCTTCGAGCACATCGTCTTCACGCTGCCGGCCAATATGTCCGACCAGCCCTCGATCGCGGTGCCGGCCGCCATGACGGCCGGCGGCCTGCCGATCGGCCTGCAGATCACGGGGCGGCGCTTCGACGATCTCGGCGTGCTGCGGCTGGCGCGCGCCTGGGAACGGCTGCGCCCGCCGCTGCCGGCTTACCCCGGCGCGGGCGCCTGATCAGAACAGCAGGCGCGGGGCGAAGAGCGCCAGCGCCATGAAGACCAGCGAGAGCGCGCCGAGGCCGCCCGCGGCATAGGCCAGCACGCCGACGCCGGTGATGATCGAGGCCGAGGCGACGACGATGCCGATCTGCAGCAGGCCCGAGGCGATCTCGAAATTCTCGCTGCGGGCCTTCTGGTCATCGCGGACCTGCTCGGTCGCCTTGGCGCGGGCCATGAGCTCCTTGCGGCCCTCCTGCGTCTCCGGCTCGGATTCGTAGCGGGCGACGGTCGCCTTCCAGCCGTCGATGCGCTTCTGCAGGCGCTCGCGGGTGGCGGGATCGGTCGTGGCGGCGAGATCGATCTCCATCGCCTCGGCGGCGGTGCGGACGGTGGTGCCGCGAATGGTCTTGGCCTGGAAGAAGGACCAGAGATTCGATGCGTCGATGTTCTTGGCGATCGATTCGTTCTCCGCCTGCTTGCCGCCGATTTCCGACAGCGAGAGCAGCAGCGCCAGCACCGCGATGAGCAGCGCGATCTTCTTGTTGCCGCCCTCGGGCGGCTCGATGTGAGCAGACACGAATCACCCCCAAGGCCGTGGCCGTGCGTCTTAGGCGATGCCTCAACGGCAACCAAGCCGGCGGAGGAGGTTGGGGTCAGCGTCCCGCTTGCGGATGGGCGGCGTCATAAGCCGCCATCAGCCGGGCGGAGTCGACGCGGGTGTAGATCTGCGTCGTCGAAAGCGAGGCGTGGCCGAGCAGTTCCTGGATGGCGCGCAGGTCGCCGCCGCGGCCGAGCAGATGGGTGGCGAAGGAGTGCCTGAGCGCGTGCGGCGTCGCGGAATCCGGCAGGCCGAGCGCACCGCGCAGGCCCTCGACGGCAAGCTGGATGATGCGCGGCGAGAGCGGGCCGCCCTTGGCGCCGACGAAGAGCGGGCCGTCCGGCGGCAGGCGCCAGGGGCAGAGCGCGAGATAGCCGGCGATGGTGTCGACCACGACGGGCAGGACGGGGACCATGCGGGTCTTGCTGCCCTTGCCGATCACGGTGAGCGTGTCGCCCGCATGGGCGGGCGCCTGCGCGCGGGTCAGCGACAGCGCCTCCGAGATGCGCAGGCCGCAGCCATAGAGCAGCGACAGGACGGCGGCGTCGCGGGCGAGGATCCAGGGATCGCGCACGTCGCCGGCGCGCGTCTCGGCCTTTGTGACAGCGCGCGCGGCCCGTGCTTCCAGCGGCCGGGGCAGGGCCTTGCCGATGCGCGGCCCGCGCGTCGCGGCGAAGGCGGCGGCGGTCAGCCGGCCCGTGCGCTCGCCGAAGCGGGCGAAGGAGCGCAGTGCCGCGAGCTGGCGCATCAGCGTGCGGTTGCCGACCTCCTCGCGCCGGCGGCGGCCGAGGAAGGCGCGCAGATCCGCCGGCTTCAGCGCGGCGATGTCGGCGACGCTCGGGGCGCCGCCGAGATGCTCGGTGAGGAAGGCCGCGAACTGGCGCAAATCACGGGAATAGGCCTCCAGCGTCTTCGGCGAGAGCCGGCGCTCATGGGCGAGATGGTCGAGCCAGGCGCGGGCGAGGGGGTCGAAATCGGTCATGGAGCGGCCTGTGCCTCGGGTCGACCCGGAGCATGACGGCGCAACCTTAACGCCTCGCGAAGCGGCGGCCTCAGCGCTTCGGACAGGCGAAGGGCATGAAGGTGCTGGCCATGCCCTGGTTCATGCCCATGACGACCATGACATTGGCGAGGTTCAGCTCCTCGGCGCTGCGCGGGCACACCTCGCCCTTGATGCTGCAGCCGGAGGCGAGAAAGGCCTGGTGCGCGTCGAGGAAATCGGGGCTCAGCCCCTTGCGCCCGAGCTTCGACAGCGCCTCGCCATAGGCCTTGGTGTAGCGCTCGCATTTGATCGCGGGCCAGTTTTCGGGCGGCGCCGGCTGGGCGTGCCCGGGGAGGGCGGAGGTGGCGATGAGGGCGGCGCCGAACAGGAGGGCCCTCGGGAGGTGTGGGGAGACAGGCATGGGCGGGCTCGGATCTGCAGCCGGGAGGGCGGCAGACATCATGCGATCGCGGCCCGGATAAGGCAGGCGGTTGTCGCCATGGCGGGCAGGGGCTAGGCACGGGCGATGAGCGGCGAAGCGGATCGGGCGGAGGATGGCGGCACCGTCGAGGTGCTGATCCCGCTCGCGCTCGACCAGGCCTATAGCTATGCGGTGCCTGATGGGCTCGTGCTGTCGCCCGGTGATGTGGTTCAGGTGCCGCTCGGGCCGCGCCAGACGGTTGGCGTCGTCTGGGAGCGTGGCGCGGGGCGCGGCGGGAATCTCAAAAGCGTCACCGCCAGGCTCGACATGCCGCCGCTCGACGGCGCGCTGATGAAGCTGGTCGACTGGGTCGCCTGGTACACGCTGGCGCCCAAGGGATCCGTGCTGGCGCTGGCGCTGCGGCGGCCTCCCGAGGATGGGCCGGAGCGCCCGCGGCTCGGGGTGCGGCTCGTCGGTGCGCCACCGGCGCGGATGACGCCAGCGCGGGCGCGGGCGATCGCGGCCGCGGAAGGCGGACTGCTAACCGCCAAGAGCGCGCTCGCCGAGGCGGCTTCGGTCAGCGCCGCCGTGATCGATTCCCTGGTCGATGCCGGGACCTTCGCGGTGGAGCCGCTGCCGCGCGAGGCCGTGGCGGCGATGCCCGATCCCGACCATGCCCGCCCGGCGCTGTCGGAGGATCAGGCGGCCGCGGCGGCGGCGCTCGTCGCCTCGGTCAAGGCCGCGACCTATGGCGTGACGCTGCTCGAAGGCGTGACCGGCTCCGGCAAAACCGAGGTCTATTTCGAGGCGGTCGCCGAGGCCGTGCGGCTGGGCCGCCAGAGCCTGATCCTGATGCCCGAGATCGCGCTCACCGCGCAGTTCATCGACCGGTTCGAGGCGCGTTTCGGGGTCCGGCCCGGGCTCTGGCATTCGGCGGTGACGGGCCGCAGGCGCGAGCGCCTGCAGGCTGCGATCGCCAGCGGCGAGGCGAAGGTGGTGGCGGGCGCGCGCTCGGCGCTGTTCCTGCCCTACAAGGATCTCGGCCTGATCGTCGTCGATGAGGAGCACGAGGCCGCCTACAAGCAGGAAGACGGCGTCGCCTACCACGCCCGCGACATGGCGGTGGTGCGCGGCCGGATCGAGAATGCGCCGGTCATTCTGACCTCGGCGACGCCCTCGCTCGAAACCCGCGTCAACGCCGAGCGCGGGCGCTACACCCATCTCAAGCTGCCCGAGCGCTTCGGCGGGCGGACGCTTCCGACGCTGGGCCTGGTCGATCTGCGCCAGGACAAGCCGCCGCGCGGGCGCTGGATCTCGGACACGCTGGCCAAGGCCATGACCGCCAATCTGGAGGCCGGCGAACAGTCGCTGCTGTTTTTGAACCGGCGCGGCTATGCACCGCTGACGCTGTGCCGCGATTGTGGGCACCGCTTCCAGTGCCCGAACTGCTCGGCCTGGCTGGTCGATCACCGTTTCCGCCGTGCGCTGGTCTGCCACCATTGCGGGCATGTCGAGCGTCGGCCGCATGAATGCCCGCAATGCCATGCGCAGGACAGCCTGAGCGCCTGCGGTCCGGGCGTCGAGCGCCTGGCCGAGGAGGTCGCGACGCTGTTCCCTCAGGCGCGCGGCATCGTCCTGTCGAGCGATTTCCCCGGCGGCACCGAGCGGTTGAAGACCGAGCTGATGGCGGTGGCGTCGGGCGAGTTCGACATCGTCATCGGCACGCAGCTCGTCGCCAAGGGGCACAACTTCCCGGGCATGACGCTGGTCGGCGTGATCGATGCCGATCTCGGCCTGACCTCGGGCGATCCGCGCGCGGCGGAGCGCACCTTCCAGGTGCTGCGCCAGGTGACGGGCCGGGCGGGCCGTGGCGAAAGGCCGGGCCGGGCGCTGCTGCAGACGCATGACCCGACCCATCCGGTTCTCAAGGCGCTGATCTCCGGCGATCCGGAGCGGTTTTATGCCGCAGAGACGGCGTCGCGCGAGGCGGCAGGCCTGCCGCCCTTCGGGCGGCTGGCGGCGCTGATCGTCTCGGCCAACCACCAGGCGGAGGCGGAGGCGCATGCCCGGGCGCTGGCGCGCTGTGCCGAGCCGCCCGACGGTGTCGTCGTGCTCGGCCCGGCCGAGGCGCCGCTCGCCGTGCTGCGCGGGCGCCACCGCATGCGGCTGATCGTCCGGACGGCGCGCGACGTGAACCTGCAGGATTATCTGCGCGCCTGGCTCAGGCGGGCGGGCAAGCCCAAGGGCTCGGTGCGGGTGGCGGTCGATGTCGATCCGCAGAGTTTCCTCTGAGGCGGCGCGCCTGGCGCGGGTCTCGTCCGGCGGCGGCGGAAAAGACAGACAGAACCGCGCCTTCGATCGGCATCAACGGATTGCGCGCCCCAAAACCACATGCTAGTGCACCGCCACATTTAGGTCGCGAAGCCGTCTTGCCGGGTTCACGTCCGTGATACATCGCAGCGCCGGGACCTTGCACTCCGCCTTCTCCCGAAGGCCGCCGGGGCGGTCCCATGAAACGAGAGATTTGACGCGTGGCTGAAGGCGGATCGCAAGGATCACTGGTTTCGGGCGTGGCCGGTCGCTACGCCACGGCCCTGTTCGAGCTGGCCAGCGAGGCCAAAGCCATCGATGCCGTCAACGCCGATCTCGACAGCTTCTCGGCGATGCTCGCCGAAAGCGAGGATCTGCGGCGCCTCGTCGGCAGCCCCGCCTTCTCGGCCGAAGAGCAGACCGGTGCGATCAAGGCCGTGCTCGCCAAGGCCGGCATCTCCGGAATCGCCGGCAATTTCATCGGCCTCGTCGCCAGCAAGCGCCGCCTGTTCGCGCTGCCGGGCATGATCGCCGCCTACAAGGCGCTCGTCGCCGAGGCCAAGGGCATCGTCAGCGCCGAGGTCACGCTGGCCGAGACGCCGGCGGCCAAGCGGGTCGACGAGATCCGCGCCGCGCTCGCCGCCGTCGCCGGCAAGGATGTTGATGTCGCGATCAAGATCGATCCGTCGCTGATCGGCGGGCTCGTCGTGAAGATGGGCTCGCGGATGGTCGACGCCTCGCTGAAAACCAAGCTCAATTCAATTCGTCTTGCCATGAAAGAGGTCGGCTGATGGAAATCCGCCCCGCTGAAATCTCCGCGATCCTGAAGGCCCAGATTTCGAACTTCGGGTCCGAAGCCTCCGTCACCGAGGTCGGTCAGGTCCTGTCCGTCGGCGACGGCATCGCCCGCGTCTACGGCCTCGACAAGGTCCAGGCCGGCGAGATGGTCGAGTTCGAGAGCGGCGTGCGCGGCATGGCGCTCAACCTCGAGAGCGACAATGTCGGCGTCGTGATCTTCGGCTCCGACCGCGAGATCAAGGAAGGCCAGACGGTCAAGCGCACCGGCGCCATCGTGGACGTGCCGGTCGGCAAGGAGCTGCTCGGCCGCGTCGTCGACGCGCTCGGCAACCCGATCGACGGCAAGGGCCCGATCAAGGCGACCCAGCGCGCCCGCGTCGACGTCAAGGCGCCCGGCATCATCCCGCGCAAGTCGGTGCACGAGCCGATGGCGACCGGCCTGAAGGCGATCGACGCCCTGATCCCGATCGGCCGCGGCCAGCGCGAGCTGATCATCGGCGACCGCCAGACCGGCAAGACCGCCGTGGCGCTCGACACGATCCTGAACCAGAAGGCCAACAACGAGACCGGCGACGAGAGCCAGAAGCTCTACTGCGTCTATGTCGCGATCGGCCAGAAGCGCTCGACCGTCGCCCAGTTCGTGAAGGTGCTCGAAGAGCGCGGCGCGCTGGAGTACTCGATCGTGATCGCCGCCACCGCCTCGGACGCGGCGCCGATGCAGTTCCTGGCGCCCTTCGCCGGCTGCGCCATGGGCGAGTATTTCCGCGACAACGGCATGCACGCCGTGATCATCTATGACGACCTCTCCAAGCAGGCCGTCGCCTACCGCCAGATGTCGCTGCTGCTGCGCCGCCCGCCGGGCCGCGAGGCCTATCCGGGCGACGTGTTCTATCTCCACTCCCGCCTGCTCGAGCGCGCGGCGAAGATGGGCGAGGATGCCGGCCTCGGCTCGCTGACGGCGCTGCCGGTCATCGAGACGCAGGCGAACGACGTGTCCGCCTACATCCCGACCAACGTGATCTCGATCACCGACGGCCAGATCTTCCTCGAGACCGACCTGTTCTATCAGGGCATCCGCCCGGCGGTGAACGTCGGCCTCTCGGTGTCGCGTGTCGGCTCGGCCGCGCAGACCAAGGCGACCAAGAAGGTCGCCGGCAAGATCAAGGGCGAGCTCGCGCAGTATCGCGAGATGGCCGCCTTCGCGCAGTTCGGCTCGGACCTCGACGCCGTCACGCAGCGCCTGCTCAACCGCGGCGCTCGCCTGACCGAACTCCTGAAGCAGCCGCAGTTCTCGCCGCTGAAGATGGAAGAGCAGGTCGTGGTGATCTATGCCGGTGTCAACGGCTATCTCGACGCGCTGCCGGTCGCCAAGGTCCGCTCCTTCGAGGACGGGCTGCTGGCGCTGGTGCGCGGCAAGCATGCCGACATGCTGGCCGAGATCGGCAAGTCCAAGGATCTTTCGGACGCGAACGCCGCGAAGCTGAAAGAGCTCGTGACCGACTACGCCAAGTCGTTCTCGTAAACGTCATCGCGAGCGCGGTGGAGCCTTCGGCTCCGCTGCGCAGTTGCTCTGGATTGCTTCGTCGCCGCGCCGCGCGCCATGACGGGTAGAGGGTCAAGACCGGATGCCGTCCCTTAAGGACCTACGAAACCGCATCGCTTCCGTGAAGGCGACGCAGAAGATCACCAAGGCCATGCAGATGGTCGCGGCTGCGAAGCTGCGCCGGGCGCAGGCGGCGGCGGAAGCCGCCCGTCCCTATGCCGAGCGCATGGAGACGGTGCTGGCGAATCTCGCCGCCGGCGTGACCGGCTCGAGCGCGCCGCGCCTGATCGCCGGTACGGGCTCCGACAAGGTGCATCTGCTGCTGGTCTGCACGGCCGAGCGCGGCCTGTGCGGCGCCTTCAACTCCTCGATCGCCCGTCTCGCCCGCGACAAGGCGCTGGCGCTCAAGGCCGAGGGCAAGACGGTCAAGATCATCTGCGTCGGCAAGAAGGGCTACGACCTTCTGAAGCGTCAGTTCGAGAAGGACATCATCGAGCTGATCGACCTGCGCTCCTTCAAGCAGGTCGGCTACGCAAATGCCGAGACGATCGCCCAGAACGTGCTGTCGCGCTTCGCGGCCGGCGAGTTCGACGTCGCGACCGTGTTCTTCTCGAAGTTCAAGTCGGTGATCTCGCAGCTCCCGACCGCCCAGCGCATCATCCCCGCCGAAATCCCGGCCGGCACCAAGGCGACCGAGGCGGTCTACGACTACGAGCCGGACGAGGGCGAGATCCTCGAGACGCTGCTGCCGCGCAACCTCACCGTCCAGGTGCTGCGCGCGCTCCTCGAGAACGCCGCCTCCGAGCAGGGCGCGCGCATGTCGGCGATGGACTCCGCCACGCGCAACGCCGGCGAGATGATCAAGAAGCAGACGCAGCTCTACAACCGCTCGCGCCAGGCGATGATCACCAAGGAACTGATCGAGATCATCTCCGGCGCGGAAGCGCTCTAACCGCCTGAATTGAGGCCGGCGCGCCGGCTTTGTCGACACGCTGAACGCGAATCCGAGGTTATCACCATGGCCAAAGCCGCTACGAAGAAGACCGCCGCCGCCGAGAAGCCCGCCAACACCGGCACCGGCCGCATCGCGCAGGTCATCGGCGCCGTCGTCGACGTCCAGTTCGACGGCGTGCTGCCGGAGATCCTGAACGCGCTCGAGACGACCAATCTCGGCAACCGCCTCGTCCTCGAGGTCGCCCAGCATCTCGGCGAGAACACGGTCCGCACCATCGCGATGGACTCGACCGAAGGCCTGGTCCGCGGCCAGTCGGTGACCGACACCGGCGCCCCGATCGCGGTTCCGGTCGGCGACGAGTGCCTCGGCCGCATCATGAACGTCATCGGCGAGCCGATCGACGAGGCCGGCCCGATCATGACGACCGCCACCCGCGGCATCCACCAGCCGGCTCCGTCCTACGCCGAGCAGGCGACGGACGCGCAGATCCTGGTCACCGGCATCAAGGTCGTCGACCTGCTGGCTCCCTACGCCAAGGGCGGCAAGATCGGCCTGTTCGGCGGCGCCGGCGTCGGCAAGACCGTGCTGATCATGGAGCTCATCAACAACGTCGCGAAGGCCCATGGCGGCTATTCGGTGTTCGCCGGCGTCGGCGAGCGCACCCGCGAGGGCAACGACCTCTATCACGAGATGATCGAGTCGGGCGTGAACAAGAAGGGCGGCGGCGAGGGCTCCAAGTGCGCCCTGGTCTACGGCCAGATGAACGAGCCGCCGGGCGCCCGCATGCGCGTCGCCCTGTCGGGCCTGACCGTCGCCGAGGACTTCCGCGACAAGGGCCAGGACGTGCTGTTCTTCGTCGACAACATCTTCCGCTTCACGCAGGCGGGCTCGGAAGTGTCGGCTCTGCTCGGCCGCATCCCGTCGGCGGTGGGCTATCAGCCGACGCTGGCGACCGACATGGGCAACCTGCAGGAGCGCATCACCACCACCAACAAGGGCTCGATCACCTCGGTGCAGGCGATCTACGTCCCCGCCGACGACCTGACCGACCCGGCGCCCGCGACCTCCTTCGCCCACCTCGACGCCACGACCGTGCTCTCGCGCTCGATCGCGGAAAAGGGCATCTACCCGGCGGTCGACCCGCTCGACTCGACCTCGCGCATGCTCTCGGCCGACATCGTCGGCGCCGAGCACTACGGCGTGGCGCGTCAGGTCCAGCAGATCCTCCAGCGCTACAAGGCGCTGCAGGACATCATCGCGATCCTGGGCATGGACGAGCTCTCGGAAGAGGACAAGCTGACGGTCGCCCGCGCCCGCAAGATCGAGCGCTTCCTGTCGCAGCCCTTCTTCGTCGCGGAAATCTTCACCGGTTCGCCGGGCAAGCTGGTGGCGCTCGAAGACACCATCAAGGGCTTCAAGGGCCTGGTCGAGGGCAAGTACGACCATCTGCCGGAAGCGGCGTTCTACATGGTCGGCTCGATGGACGAAGCCATCGAGAAGGCCCAGCGCCTGGCGGCCGAAGCGGCCTGATCGAGCATGTCTCTGTGGGAGGTAGCCGGGCCTATCTTTGCAGATAGTAACGGCTGCCTCTGCGAGATCGTGATCGAACCTGTCAGCGAGCGGGACTGGAACGTGTTCCTGTCATCGATCGTGGATACGGAATGGCCGATCAGGTTCGAGCGAAATGGCCATGTTTCGCGGCTTCCCAGTGTTGTTTCAGCTGTCAAAGACGAAGAAAACTCAGTTGTTCTGCGGATTGCCCCTGGAAATCTGGATTGCAATTGTGTCTTCAACCAGATTGATGAAATCGCTCTAAGCTTCGACCCAGCAGATTTTCGTAGTCCCGAACGGTTTTCGGAATTAGAGCGACTTATGCTTTGGCTCTCGCGGTTATTCGGGAAAGCTGCCTCCGTATATCTGAATAGCTGGCGCGAGCATGTCTTGTTCGAGCTAGACATGACGGCGACGCCGCAATAGGAGAGCTAGATGGCCACCTTCAAGTTCGAACTCGTCTCGCCGGAGCGCATCCTGTTCTCGGGCGAGGTCGTCAGCGTCATCGTTCCCTCGATCGAGGGTGAGATGACGGTGCTGGCCGGCCATGCGCCGCTGGTCGCCACGCTGAAGACGGGCATCGTCTTCGTCCAGACGACCGGCAACAACGGCAAGGAATTCTTCGTCAATGGCGGTCTCGTCGAGATCAACGCCGCCTCGACGACGATCCTGGCGGAGCAGGGCCGCTTCCTCGAGGACGTCAACGCCGCCGTGCTCGACCAGGAGATCCTGAGCGCCGAGACCAAGCTGACGGGCTCCCAGGACGAGGACGAGAAGAAGCGCCTGCACGACACGCTGGTGCAACTGCGCGAGTTCAAGCACGTGTTCGAAGGCCGTAAGGCGGCCTGAGCGCCACGACAGCCTGAGACGATCAGAGGGGCCGCGCGAGCGGCCCTTTTTCGTTGTCAGGCGTAGCTGATGAACTCGAGCAGGGAGCCGTCGGGATCGCGGAAATAGACGCTGGTGCCGGCGCCGCCGCGGCCAAAGCGCGCAACGGGTCCGAGTTCCACCGGCACATTGCGGGCGGCCAGATGCGAAACTGCGTCCGCGATTGGCCCGTCCCAGCGGAAGCACAGATCGCTTCCGCCGGGCGGAACGGGGAGCCTCGCCTTCGGCTCCGGCTGGAGCCCCGGCCCGTGGCAGTTCAGCTGCGCGGCGCCGATCCGGTAGACGAAGCCCGCCCCGTTCGGGACCACGGTGGCCCCGAGAACATCCCGGTAGAAGGCGTTGGAGCGATCCCAGTCCGAAACGTGGATGACGCAGTGGTCGAAGCTGATCGCGTCCATGGCCATCTCTCGTTGAACTCGTCCGGTGCCGTCGGCGAGCTTTCGCCTACTCCCCCATCGCGATCAAGCTGGCATTGCCACCGGCGGCGGCCGTGTTAACCGTCACCGTCTGCTCCGTCGCGAAACGCATCAGGTAGTGCGGACCGCCAGCCTTCGGCCCGGTGCCCGACAGGCCATGGCCGCCGAAGGGCTGCACGCCGACGACGGCGCCGATGATGTTGCGGTTGACATAGATGTTGCCGGTCGAGAGCCGGCTGGTGACCTGCTCGATCGTGGTCTCGATGCGCGAATGGACGCCGAGCGTCAGGCCGTAACCGGTCGCCTCGATGTCGCGGATGACCGTGTCGAGTTCGCCGGCCTTCCAGCGCACGACATGCAGGATCGGGCCGAAATGCTCACTTGCGAGGTCGGCGACGCGGCCGAGTGTCACGACATGCGGCGCGACATAGGTCCCGCCGAGGGCGGGCGCCTGCCCGGCCCAGCTGACGCGGCCGAGCCGGCGCATGGCGTCGATATGGCTGTCGAGGCGGTGCTTGGCGGCGCCGTCGATGACCGGGCCGATATGGGTGTCGATCCCGCGGGGGTCGCCGAGCTTCAGCTCGCGCGCGGCGCCGGTGATCATCTCGATCATCTTGTCGGCGACATCGTCCTGGACGACGAGCAGGCGCAGCGCCGAGCAGCGCTGGCCAGCCGAGCGGAAGGCCGACATCACGACATCGTCCGCGACCTGTTCGGCCAGCGCCGTGGCATCGACGATCATGGCGTTGAGACCGCCGGTCTCGGCGATCAGCGGAACGATCGGGCCGTCCTTGGCCGCGAGCGCGCGGTTGATCGCGCGCGCGGTCGTGGTCGAGCCGGTGAAGGCGACGCCGGCGACATCCTTGTGCGCGACCAGGGCCGCGCCGACCGCGCCGTCGCCCGGCACGAGATGCAGGGCGGACGTGGGGATGCCGGCCTCGTGCAGCAGCCGCACGGTCACGGCCGCGATCAGCGGCGTCTGCGGCGCCGGCTTGGCGACGACGCTGTTGCCGGCGACGAGCGCGGCGGCGATCTGGCCGGCGAAGATCGCGAGCGGGAAATTCCAGGGCGCGATGCAGAGGAAGGCACCCCGTCCGCGCAGGATCAGGCGGTTGTCCTCGCCGGTCGGGCCGGGCAGCACGGTGGGCGTCGCGAGCTTGGATTCCGCCTCGGCGGCATAGTAGCGGCAAAAATCGACCGCCTCGCGCACCTCCGAGACGGCATCGTCGAGCGTCTTGCCGGCCTCGGCCTGGAGCAGGGCGAGCAGCAGGCCGCGACGCGCCTCCATCAGGTCCGCGGCCTTGCGCAGAGCGGCCGCGCGCGTGCGGGCCGGGGTGGCGTTCCAGGCTGGGAAACCGGTCTTCGCCGCCGCCATGGCGCGCGCTGCCGTAGCCGAGTCGGCCTCGGTAACGCGGCCGATGACGTGGTTGTCGATCGGCGAGCGGACATCGCGGGCCGCGCCCCCCGCGCTCGCGCCGTCGATGATCGGCGTGGCCTCGGGGAAGGGCTTGGCGGACGCCGCCGCGATCTCCGCCAGCAGGGCCTCGAGGCTGTCGGCATGGCCGAGTTCGACGCCGGCCGAGTTCTTGCGGGACGGGCCGAAGAGATCGGCCGGCAGCGGGATGCGCCGGTGCCGCGCCGCGCCGGGCTGGCCGATGATGTCAGCCGGCGGCACGAGAAGCTGCGCCACGGGCACGTCGGGGTCGCCGGAGACGCTGACGAAGGAGGAGTTGGCGCCGTTCTCGAGCAGGCGCCGCACCAGATAGGCGAGCAGGTCCTGATGGCCGCCGACCGGCGCATAGGTCCGGCAGGCGAAGCCCTCATGGCCGGCGAGCAGCTTTTCATAGAGCGCTTCGCCCATGCCGTGCAGGCGCTGGAACTCGAAGCCCTCGGACGACCCCGCCATCTCGGCGACGGTCGCGACCGTCTGGGCGTTGTGAGTGGCGAACTGGGGAATGATGCGCGGGCGAAGCGCGAGCAACTGGGCGGCGCAGGCCTCGTAGTTCAGGTCGGTCATCGCCTTGCGGGTGAAGACCGGATAGTCGGGCAGGCCGCGCTCCTGGGCGCGCTTCAGCTCGGTGTCCCAATAGGCGCCCTTGACGAGCCGCACCATCATGCGCCGGCCATGGCTCTCGGCGAGCGCGCCGATATGGTCGATCACGGCCGAGGCGCGCTTCTGATAGGCCTGGATGGCGAGGCCGAAGCCGTCCCAGTCCGCCAGGGAGGGATCGGCGACGACGGCGTCGATGATGTCGAGCGAGAGTTCGAGCCGGTCGGCCTCTTCGGCATCGATGGTGAAGTTGAGGTCGTAGCGCTTGGCCTGCTGCGCCAGGGCGATCACCTTCGGCGTCAGCTCGGCCAGCACGCGGGCATGATTGGTGGCGTCGTAGCGCGGATGCAGGGCCGAGAGCTTGACCGAGATGCCCGGCCGGTTCGGCAGCGGCGCGTTGCCGGCCGAGCGGCCGATGGCGTCGATCGCCGCCGCATAGGAGGCGAAGTAGCGGTCGGCGTCGGCCTGCGTCCGGGCGCCTTCGCCGAGCATGTCGAAGGAGTAGCGGTAGAGCTTGCCGCTCTTCGAGCCGGCGCGCTTCAGCGCCTCCTCGATGGTCTGGCCGAGCACGAAGTGGTTGCCCATGACGCGCATGGCCTGGCGGGTGGCGGTGCGCACCGTCGGCATGCCCAGCCGCTTGGCGAGGCCGCCGATGATGCTGGTCGGCGTCTCGCCGGGCTGGATGACGCGGGCGGTGATGCCGAGCGCCCAGGCCGAGGCCGAGACCAGGAAGGCGTCCGATTTCGATTCGTGATGGGCGAAGTCGCCCTGGCCGAGCTTGTCCTCGATCAGCCGGTCGGCGGTGGCGGCATCGGGCACGCGCAGGAGCGCCTCGGCCAGCACCATCAGGGCCAGGCCCTCGCGGGTCGAGAGCGAATACTCCCGCAGCAGCTCCTCGATGCCGCCGAGTCCGACCTTGCGGCTGCGGATCGCGTCGATCAGCCCGGTCGCGCGGGCGTCGATGCGGGCCTTCGCCGCCGGTTCGCGGCGCGCGCCGGCCAGCAACCACGCGGCGATCTCGCCGTCGTCCTGCGCGAAGGGGACACGAAAGGGCGGGAGAAGGGCGGCCATGAAGGGGCTCCGAACCGATGCAGCGGATGATCTGAAGAATCATCCGGCCGAGGCCTCATATCAATTGGCTGTTTTGGCGAAGAGGCCGTATCTTGTTCGGCCAAAGCAGCCTCTTGCCGAGATTCATCCCGTGCTCGATCGAACCGACCGCCGCATCCTGTCGCTGATTCAGGGAGACGGCCGCATGGCCGGCGTGGAACTGGCCGAAAAGGTCGGGCTGTCGCCGACGGCGGTAGGGGAGAGGCTGAAGCGGCTGACGCGCGAGGGCTACATCACGGGCTATCGCGCGACGCTGGACCCGCTCAAGCTCGGGCTCAACCTGCTGGTCTTCGTCGAGGTCTATCTCGACAAGACGACGCCCGACGCCTTCGAGCGCTTCGCGGCGGCGGTGAAGCGGGCGCCGGAGGTTCTGGAGTGCCACATGGTGGCCGGCGGGTTCGACTATCTGGTCAAGACCCGCGTCGCCGACATGAACGCCTATCGCCGCTTCCTCGGGGAGGTGCTGCTGGCGCTGCCGGCGGTGCGCGAGACGCGCACCTATGCGGTGATGGAGGAGGTCAAGACCGACGGCGCGCTGCCGCTGTGAGCCGCGCGCCGTCGGGTCGGTATCAGTCCGCGTGCGGCGCCGCGTGAGCCTGGCCGCGGGTCTTCCAGAGCGAGAAGACCACGCCGCCGAGGATCAGGGCCAGCGTCACGCCCAGCGAGATCGCGGGGTCGACCTTGCCGAAGATCTGGTTCCAGAAGATCTTGCCGCCGATGAAGACCAGCACCAGAGCGAGCGCCGTCTTCAGGTATTCGAAGCGGTGGACCATCGCGGCCAGCGCGAAATAGAGCGCGCGCAGGCCGAGGATCGCCATGATGTTGGCGGTGAAGACGATGAACGGATCCGTCGTGATCGCGAAGATCGCCGGCACCGAGTCGACCGCGAAGATGAGGTCGGCGATGTTGATCACCACCAGCGCCAGGAACAGAGGCGTGGCGTAGATCAGCGTGCGGCCGGCCGCATCCGCCTGCCTGACGAAGAAGCGCTCGCCATGCAGGGTGTCGGTGACGCGCATCCGCTTCTTGAAGAAGACGATGAGCTTGTTCTTCGACATGTCCGGCTCGGCCTCGGGCACGACCAGCATCTTGATGCCGGTCGCGATCAGGAAGGCGCCGAAGATGAAGAGGATCCAGTCATACTGCTGCACCAGCGCCGCGCCGATGCCGATCATCAGGCCACGCAGGATGATCACCGCGATGATGCCCCAGACCAGCGCGCGGTACTGGTAACGCCGCGGGATGGCGAAGAAGGTGAAGATCAGCGAGATGACGAAGACGTTGTCGATCGACAGCGCCTTCTCGATGAAGAAGCCGGTGAAAAAGGTGACGCCGGCATGGGTGCCATCAGTCGTCTTGAGGTTGCCGGTCTCGAAGGCCCACCAGACGACGGCGCCGTAAAGACAGGCGAAGCCGATGTAGAAGGCCGAGAGCCTGAGGCTCTTGGCGATGCCGATTTCATTGTCGCCACGATTGAGCAGGCCGAGGTCGAAAGCGAGAAGCGCGAAAACGATCGCGAGAAAGCCGCTCCACATCCAGAGCGGCTTGCCGAGCCAGTCGGCAAGCAGAAGTTCCATGTCCGGGCGCCTATGGTTTGCGTTGATGTCGAAGGCGGTTCCGACATCGCGGCCACGTCATCCAGACATGCTCCGCCAGAGGGGCCCGGTACCACCGATGAGCCAGATGGGAGCGCCGATCCGCTTCGACAAGGGCAGCGCAACAAGATTCTGCCATGAATTTGCCGCAGCGCGCCTCCCGCGCTCCGATTGCCGCTTGACCGGCGACGCCGCTCCTTCAGTGTGGGAGCCGGCCGGCATGAAGATTGCTGAGGCCCGCCGACCACAGAAATCGAACCCATCAAGGAGATATCGATGCCCGCCCCGACCTGCCCGCCCGTCTTCGGACGCCTGCGCTCCTGCGCCGGGCGCCTCGTTCTCGCCGCCGGGTTCGCCGCCGCGCTGGTCGGGTTCGCTCCAGTCGCACAGGCCCAGACGCCGGTGCGCTTCACGCTCGACTGGCGCTTCGAGGGGCCGGCGGCGCTGTTCCTGATGGGCATCGAGAAGGGCTACTTCAAGGCCGAGGGGCTGGACGTCACCATCGACACCGGCAACGGCTCGCGCGAGGCGATCCCGCGCGTCGCCTCGGGCACCTATGATGTCGGCTTCGGCGACGTGAACTCGCTGATCCGCTTCCGCGACGAGAACCCGACCATCGACCTCAAGGCGGTGATGATGGTCTATGACAAGCCGCCCTTCTCGATCGTCGGGCGCAAGAGCCGCGGCATCACCGCCGATGTGAAGAGCCTCGAGGGCAAGAAGTTCGGCGCGCCGGCCGCCGATGCGGCGTTCGCGCAATGGCCGATCTTCAAGGCGGTCAACAAGCTCGACGACAGCAAGATGCGGCTGGAGAATGTCGGCTTCCCGGTTCGCGAGCCGATGCTCGCCTCGGGTGAGGTCGATGCCGTCTTCGGCTTCGCCAACTCGTCCTTCATCAACCTGAAGTCGCGCGGCGTGCCGGTCGACGACATCGTCGTGATGCTGATGTCTGATTACGGCGTCGAGCTCTACGGCAACGTCATCATGGTCTCGCCGAAATTCGCGGCCGAGAAGCCCGACGCCGTGCGCGGCCTGCTGCGCGCGCTCACCAAGAGCGTCAAGGACACCGTCGCCAATCCCGAACTCGGCGCGCAGCTCGTGATCAAGCGCAATGACGTCGCCAAGGTCGAGGTCGAGCTCGAGCGGCTGAAGATGACGCTGGCGCAGAATGTGATGACGCCCTGGGTCAAGGCCAATGGCTTCGGCGGCATCGACAAGGCGCGCTGGGCCAAGGCGCTCGACCAGATCGCGCTGACCTTCACCTTCAAGGACAAGGCCAAGGCGGGCGATGCCTTCACCGACGCCTTCCTGCCGGCCTCGGCCGAGCGGGTGTTCTGAGTTTCCGCAAGACGGATCCTCAAGAAGACCGACCCTCAACGGTCATCCCGGACAAGCCGCATCAGCGGCGCCGATCCGGGATCCATGCCTGAACCGTTCCGGCATGGATCCCGGGTCTCCGCGGAGTTCATCCTTGGGCCGATCGACGATCGGACCCGAGGGCTCCGCCCGGGATGACGGCGCTTGGAAAGAGCCCGATTGACCGCCTTCGTCGAACTTCACGATGTCACCCATGTCTATGGCGGCGGCGATGGTCCTCCGGCGGTCGCCGGCCTGTCGCTGAAGGTCCGCGAGGGCGAGTTCGCCGCGATCGTCGGTCCCTCGGGCTGCGGCAAGTCGACGATGATGAAGCTCGCGACCGGGCTGCAGCGGCCGAAGGCCGGCAGCGTGATCGTCGACGGACGTGAGGTCGCCGAGCCGATCAAGATCACCGGGATGGCCTTCCAGAACCCGGTCATGCTGCCCTGGCGCACCACGCTGCAGAACCTGCTGCTGCCGCTCGAGATCGTCGAGCCGCATCGCTCGCGCCTGCGCGCGAACAAGGCCGAATATGTCGCCCGCGCCGAGATGCTGCTGGAGACGGTGGGTCTCAAGGGCATGGGCTCGAAATTCCCCTGGCAGCTGTCGGGCGGCATGCAGCAGCGCGCCTCGCTCTGCCGCTCGCTGATCCACGAGCCGAAGCTCCTGATGCTGGACGAGCCCTTCGGTGCGCTCGACGCCTTCACGCGCGAGGAACTCTGGTGCGTGATCCGCGACCTGCATGCCCAGCGCGGGGTCACCGTCATCCTGGTGACGCATGATCTGCGCGAGGCGGTGTTCCTGGCCGATCGGGTGTTCTGCATGTCGGCGCGGCCCGGCCGGATCATCGCCGAGCGCGAGATCGGCTTTGCGCGGCCGCGCGATCTCGACGTGACCTACACGCCCGAATTCGCCGAGATCGTTCACGAACTGCGCGGGCATATCCGCGAGGCGAGGGCCGTGGCATGACCCGCTCGACCTGGCTCAAGCTCGCGCCCTATCTCTTCACCTTCGCCTTCTTCGCGATCTGGGAGATCGCCTGTCGCGCCTTCGCGATCTCGGCCTTCATCCTGCCGCCGCCCTCGGCGATCTGGGCGGCGCTGGTCCAGTACCAGAAGCCGCTCTACACCAACGCCTTCCACACGCTGTGGATGACGTCGCTGGGCTTCGGGCTGTCGATCCTGTTCGGGCTGGCGCTGGGGCTGCTGGTCGGCTCCTCGAAGCTGATCTATGCGGGGCTCAATCCGCTGCTGGTCGGCTTCAACTCGATTCCGAAGGTCGCGGTGGTGCCGATCCTGGTGATCTGGTTCGGCGTGGGCTGGCTGCCGCCGGTGCTGACCGCCTTCGTGATCTCGTTCTTCCCGATCGTGGTCAATGTCGCCACCGGGCTCGCCACGATCGAGCCGGAGACGGAGGACGTGCTGAAGGCGCTCGGCGCCAGCCGCATGGACATCATGACCAAGGTCGGCATCCCGCGCTCGCTGCCCTATCTCTTCGGGGCGCTGAAGGTGTCGATCACGCTGGCCTATGTCGGCTCGGTCATCGGCGAGCAGAACGCCTCCAACCTCGGCCTCGGCAACCTGATCACGCGCGCCTCGGCCGATTTCAACGTGCCGCTGATCTTCGCCGCGCTGATCGTGCTGGCGGTGCTCGGCGTCTTCCTGGTCGCGATCGTGGACATCGTCGAGAGCCGGATGACCGGCTGGGCCAAGCGCTCGCAGCTCGGCAACGCCTGAAAGTCCGCTCCAAACGCTACTGCAGCGGCCGTCTGACGCGGCCTTCTGCGCTTCCGGTGCTCACGGACTGGTGTCCGCTCCGCTCCGGTTCTCGAGGGCCGCGCCAGTCGTCTCGCAGCAGCGCGTTTTAATGCGGCCTTTGAAAGTTCTGTCTGTCGCGGGTCAGACCATGCCGGTGGATTTCAGCTGCTGATAGGCCTTCAGGATTTCCTGGAGCGTGCCCTCGCGCGAGCGGTCGCCGCCATTGGCGTCCGGATGGAAGCGCTTCACCAGCTCCTTGTATTTCGCCTTGATCGCGGCGGCGTCGGCATTCTCGTCGAGGCCGAGCGCCTCCAGCGCCTTGCGGGCGACCACGCCGACGCGCGGCTCCGGCTGCGACGCCGTCTGCGCCCGCCGCGCGCCGAAGATGTTGAAGGCGTCCTGGACATCGGGCTGCTCGGTGCCGCCCGCGGCCCGGCCGCGCTGCGCCATCCGCGCCGCCTTGGAGTTGACGCCGAGCTTCCAGGTCGGCCGGTGCCCGATGGCCGCATCCTTGGCGTAAGCCGCCAGCGCGTCGTCATCCATGCCGGCGAAGTAGTTGTAGGTGGCGTTGTAGGCCTTCACATGCTCCAGGCAGAACAGGAAGAACTTGCCTTCGCGGCCGCGTCCCTGAGGCGCGCGGAATTCGCCCGGCCGCTTGCAGCCGGGGTGGTCGCAACGCGGCGCATCGCCTTCCTCGACCGCTTCCGCTTCGGAAGGGCCGATCCTGATGCGGTCGAACAGGCGCGAGTTGAAGTTCATGGTCGAACGGTTATGAGACTCAGGAAGCGAACCGGCAAGTGCGACGCAGCATGCGTCTGCGGGGCTTGACGGCACGGGCAGGAACACAGGGCTGAAGCCCGACGGACTCCGTCAAAAGGGTGGCGCGATCATGACCGGAATGGCTGAACGGATCGCCAACAAGCTCGAGCAGGCGCTCGCGCCGCTGCATCTGAACGTGATTGACGAGTCGCACCAGCATCAGGGCCATGGCGGCTGGCGCGAGGGCGGCGAAACCCATTTCAGGGTCGAGATCGTCTCAGCGGCCTTCGCCGGCAAGAGCCGGCTCGATCGCCACCGGCTGGTCAATGGCGCCCTGGCGCAGGAATTGGCCGAAAGCGTCCACGCGCTGGCGATCGCCGCGCGGGCGCCGGGCGAGGGCTGAAGACTCACCCTCGGGAGACTCCGCCCTCAGGCTTTCGGCCGCTCGGGCGTGAAGGCATAGATCGCCGCCGAAGCCAGGAGGAGCGCGGCGAAGGCCCAGTGCAGATGAGCGAAGGTCGTGGCCGCGTCGAGGCCGGCGGCGCGCTGGCTGGCGATGAACCAGCCGGAGCCGGACTGGGTCAGGGCCGCGCCTGCGATGAAGAGGAAGTTCACGGCCGTCATGCCGCGGCCGAGCAGATGCGCCGGGAAGAACAGGCGCGCATGCGCCATCAGGATGGCATAGGTGAAGCCGACGGCGCCGATCAGCGCGAAGAGGGCGACGGCGAGGACCGAGGAGCCTGCCCCGAAGGCGGCCAGCAATGCAAAGCAGCCTGCCGTGCCGATCGTGCCCCAGAACACCAGCGGCTTGATCCGTCCGAGCGCCTTTTCGAGCCCGCCATAGATGAAGGCGCCGGCCACCATCGTCAGCGCCATCGCGGTTGCGGCGTTGCCGGCCGAGACGGCGTCGAAGCCGTGGACGCCGGCCATATACGGGCCGACCCAAAGTCCCCGTGCGGTGGCGAGGATCGCATAGGCCGTCAGCGTGATCGGGGCGAGCAGCCAGAGCGGCCGCAGCTTCAGGATGCTGGCAAGGCCGGCGAGAAGCCCCTCCGCCTTGCCCGAGGCGCTCTCGGCGCGGACAGGGTCGCGGATCAGCAGCGCGGCGAACGCGGTGGCGATGAGAAAGCAGCCCGCCATGACGAGCATGGAGGGGCGCCAGCCGAAGCGGGCGGCGGCGATGGCCAGGGGGGCGGCGCCGACGAGGTTGCCGAGCGATCCCAGCCCGATGAAGACCGAGGTCAGGAAGGCGAAGCGGCCGGGCTCGGCCGTCCGGGCGAAGAGGAAGAGGCTCGCCATGAAGATCGGTGCGCAGCCGATGCCGATCAGCGCCATCGCCAGCGTGCCCGACAGCGCGCCTGTGGCCTGGGCGAAGAGAAAGGCGCCGGCGCTGCCCACCGCCATGGCGGCGGTGACGGTGCGGCGCGGACCGAGCCGGTCGAGCGCCCAGCCGATCGGGAACTGCGCAATCGCGAAAGTGGTGAACCAGGCCGCGCCGAGCAGCCCGAATTCACGCGGGCCGATGGCGAGATCGCTCATCACCGGCCCGGCGATGACGCTCAGGAACGACCGGTAGAAGATCGACAGGAAATAGGCCGGCAGCAGCGCGAAGAAGACGATCAACGGAGGATCAGCCTTTGGGCCGAAGCGGGCTGGAAGCGGATCACTTGATCCGCTCGAGCACCGAGACGTAGTTCGCCACCGCAGAACCGCCCATGTTGAAGATGCCGCCGAGGCGCGCATCCCTCAGCTGCATGCCCTCCGGGGCCTCTCCGACGAGCTGCATCGCGCTGAGCACATGCATGGAGACGCCGGTCGCACCGATCGGATGGCCCTTGGCCTTGAGGCCGCCGGAGACGTTGACCGGCAGCTTGCCGTCCTTCTGCGTCCAGCCCTCCTTGATGGCGCGGGCGCCGTCGCCTTCGCGGGTCAGGCCCATGGCCTCGTATTCCAGCAGCTCGGCGATGGTGAAGCAGTCATGCGTCTCGACGAAGGAGAGGTCGTCGAGCGTCACGCCTGCCTGCGCCAGCGCCTGCTGCCAGGCGCGCGTCGCGCCCTCGAAGCGCAGGATGTCGCGCTTGGAGACCGGCAGGAAATCCTGGACATGGGCCGTGCCACGGAAGCCGACGGCACGGCGCATGGTCAGCGCGGTCTCCTCGTCGGCCAGCACGAGCGCGGCCGCGCCGTCGGAGACCAGCGAGCAGTCGGTGCGCTTCAGTGGGCCGGCGACATAGGGGTTCTTCTCGCTCTCCTCGCGGCAAAAGGCGAAGCCGAGGTCCTTGCGCATCTGGGCATAGGGGTTGTCGACGCCGTTCTTGTGGTTCTTGGCCGCGATCATCGCCAGCGCGTCGGACTGGTCGCCATGGCGCTGGAAATAGGCGGCGGCGATGCCACCGAACACGCCGGCGAAGCCGCCCTGGGTCGCCCCTTCCTCGGGGAGGTAGGAGGCCTTGAGCAGGTTCTTGCCGATCTCGGGGCCGGGCGTCGTGGTCATCTGCTCGACGCCGACGACGAGCACGATCTTGGCCGCGCCGGCCTTGATCGCGCGCACGCCCTGCTGCACGGCGGCCGAGCCGGTGGCGCAGGCGTTCTCGACCCGGGTCGCCGGCTTGAAGCGCAGGGCGGGATCGGCCTGAAGGACGAGCGAGGCGGTGAAGTCCTGCGCCGAGAACCCGGCGTTGAAATGCCCGAGCACGATCTCGTCGACCTGGTCGGCGGTGATGCCGGCATCGATCAGCGCGTCGGTCGTCACCCGCACGATCAGGCTTTCGATCGTCTCCGCATCCTGCTTGCCGAACGGCGTATGGGCCCAACCGACGATCGCAGCGCTCATGACTTCTCTCCCTGCCGACATTCTCAGGCGTTGACCGACTTTGTCGTCTCATGTGCGCCCGCCATCCGCGCCTCGCAAGCGGGCAGGAGCGCATTTCCGGCGTGCGTGGAAAGAGGGACCATGATGCGGAACGGTTGCGGCTAGAGCGCCGTCATCAGCAGGAGCGCGACGCCGCCGACGATCATCGCCATGCCCGCCATTTCGCGCCGGCTGGTGCCCTCGGCGAAGATCCGCCGCGAGGCGATCTGCGCCAGCGGCACCTCGATCAGTGCGAGCGTGCGGACATTGGCCGCGCTCGTCAGCGAGAAGCCGATGAACCAGCACTGCGAGGCTGCCGCACCGAGAAAGCCGGCCGACAGCGACTTGCGCCAATTGCGCAGGCTGGAGATCAGCGCCGGGCGGTTTGCGGCGAGCATGTAGAGCGTCAGGGCCAACGTCTGGAGAAACAGGCCGAGCGCCAGGATCGTGGTCGCGCGGATGAAGAAGCCGCCCTCCGGCAGGGCCTGGATCGCGCCGCGATAACCGATCGCCGAGAAGGCGAAGAAGGCCCCGGCGCCGACGCCGAGCAGGGCGGGCCGCAGCCCGGCGCGGGTCAGTTTCTCGCCCGGTTTCCACGACACCACGACGACGCCGGCGGTGGCGATCAGAACCGCCAGGAACTTCAGCGGCGTTAGCGCGTCGCCCAGCAGAAGCGCGCCGAAGATCGCGACCTGGACCGGCTCGGTCTTGGTGTAGGCGGTGGTCACGGCGAAGGAGCGCTCGCGCATCGCCGCCAGCATCAGGGCGGTGGCGGCGATCTGGGTGAGGGCACCGCCCACCGTATAGGCCAGCGCGCCGGTTCCGATCTCGGGTGGCAGGCGCCCCGCCACGGTGCAGACGATGACGAGGAAGACCACCGCGAAGGGCAGGCCGAAGAGGAAGCGCACCTGCGTCGCGCCGACGACGCCGATGATCTCGGTCAGCGAACGCTGGGTGAGGTTGCGCGCGGTCTGCAGCAGCGAAGCGGCGATGGTCGCGGGGATCCAGAGAAGGGCGAGGCTCACGCGGCAGATCCGGGCGGTCGAGGGGGTTTCCCGCTTGTGAACCCTCGGCGGCGACTAGGCAAATCGCTCCGCTGGGGGTAGGTATGCGTGCCAGGGCGGGACGATGTGCCGGCCGTCTCGAAAATGCCGCACGCGTCGCGTTGAACCCCCTTGCCTTCAGCCCTCGTCAAGCCAGGTTCAAGACCCGCCCGATGATCGTCTCCCGCCTCACCGCCGCCCTCGTCTTCGGTTCCGTGCTGGTCGGACCGGCCCATGCCGGCACCAGCCTCGTGATCGATGCCGCCAGCGGCGCGGTGCTCTCGGCAGAGAATGCGGGCCAGCCCTGGCATCCGGCCTCGACGACCAAGATGATGACGGCCTATCTCGCGCTCAAGGCGGTGCGCGACGGGCGCCTCGGGCTGGAGACCGCGATCCCGGCCTCCAAGCTGGCCGCGGGCCAGCCGCGGGTGAAGGTCTACATCAAGGCCGGCCAGGAGGTCACGCTCGACAACGCCCTGCGGATCATGATGGTGAAGTCGGCCAACGACATCGCCTATGTGATCGCCGAGGGCGTCGGCGGCGATGTCGGGCGCTTCGTGGCCATGATGAACGCGGAGGCCGCGCGGCTCGGCATGCGCGACAGCCATTTCGTCAATCCCAATGGCTGGCACCATCCCGACCAGCAGACCAGCGCGCGCGATCTCGCGATCCTCGCCATGGCGCTGATGCGCGAGTTTCCGGACTATTCGGATTACTGGAACACGCCGGCCGTCCAGCTCGGCAAGCAGGTGCTGAACAACACCAACGGGCTCGTCGGCCGCTATCCCGGCGTCGGCGGCATCAAGACCGGCTATGTCTGTGCCTCGGGCTTCAACGTCGTCGCCACCGCGACGCGTGGCGGGCGCACGCTGATCGCGGTCGTGCTCGGCGCGCTGTCCGGCACCGAGCGCACGATCAAGGCGGCGCAGCTGCTCGACGATGGCTTCTCGAAGTGGGGCGGGGGCGGATACACCGTCGCGTCGCTGCCCTCGCAGGGCGGGCGCGCCAGCAGCATCTGCGGCGATGTCCAGCGCAAGGGCGGCGGTGTCGCCCTCGCCGACGATGCCGACAGCGCGGGACCGATCGCGGCGCAAGCCACCGGCATCGGCGGCAACGCTGATGATGGCGGGCGCTTCGCGAGCGCCTCAACGCCGGCCTATGCCAGCTCTTCATCGGTCCTGACGCGCCTGCCCTCCGGCAGGGTCTCGCTCGGCCCGCGGTCCGAGGCCATTCCCGTTCCGGTCGCCTTCGGCCGCACGCCGGCCTCGGCCAACGCGCCGCTCGCCGCCAATGTCAGTGGCGGCGGCGACAGCCGGGTCGCGCGCGGCGCACCCCCGGTGATCAACCCATCGGCGCCGGTGGCCGCCGGGCTCTTCGGAGCCCAGGGCAGCGGTATCTTTGCCGATCGCGGCCGCACGCCCTCGACCAATGGCGCGATTCCGGGCGCGACCACGGCCTTCGCGCCGAGCGATCCCGAGGTGGCGCAGCCCTCCGGTACGGGCGGCCCGCTGCGGCTGCAGGGGGCCGTGCAAACCGGCGCGGCCGCGCCCGCCAGCCTGCGCGCCGGGGCCGCTGCGGGTATCAAGCCGCAGCCGCGACCACCCGCGAAGCCGCTGCTGGTCAAGCCCTCGGCCAAGGCGACGCCGGCGACGGCCGCAACGAAACCGGCGCAGGGCAAGCCCGCCCAGGCCGCCGCCAAGCCACAGCCGGTGAAGCCCGCGGCGAAGCCGAAGGCCAAGACCAAGCCCAACGACGACGCCTGAGCATGACGTCTTGACAGCCGATCCGGCTCAGTCCGCCCGGCGGCAGGGGATGTTCATGGCGCTGGCTTCGGCCGCGGCCTATGGCACGAACATCGTCAGCGCACAGATCGCCGGTCAGGCCGGCTTGAGCGGGCCGCTGCTCGTTTTCTATCGCGTCTTCATCATGCTCGCGCTGGTGGGACTGGCGCTGCTGATCTGGCGCTCCTCGCTTGCCGTCCCGCGCTCCGAGCGTCGCGCGCTCCTGCTCTTCGGGGTGATGAGCGCGCTGGTCGGCTCGGCCTATCTCTCCTCCGTCGCCTTCCTGCCGGTGACGGTCGCAGCCGTGGTGTTCTTCACCTATCCGGTGCTGATCGTGCTGGCCGAGCCCTTCGTGACGCGCATTGCCTTCCGGCCGGAGCGTCTGCTTGCGGCGCTGGTGGCCTTCGTCGGCGTCGCGCTGGTGGTGGGGCCGGATTTCCATGGGCTCGATCCCCGCGGCCTCGTTCTGGCGCTGCTCGCCAGCCTCGGCGCCGCCACGCAGTTCTTCGCCGGAGCCGCCCTGACGCGCACGCCGCTGACGGCCCGGCTGTTCTGGTCGCATGTGCTGATCCTGCCGGTGACCGCGCTGATCCTGGTCGTCACCGGCGGCTTCCAGTCGCCGGCCGCCTTCGCGCTGGCGCCGCTGGCCGCGGCGGTGACGATCGGCGGGTATCTGATCGGCTTCCTGCTGCAGGTCTCGGCGATGACGCGGATTTCGCCCGGGGCGGCCGGCCTGGCCTACTGTGCAGAGCCGGTCTGCGCGGTTTTGATCGCTGCGGTGGTGCTCGGCGAGCGGCTGGGGCCGCTGCAATATCTCGGCTGCGCCCTTGTCGTCGTCACGCTCGTCATTAATGTAACATTAGAACATATGCGGCGCCCGACAGCGCCGGCCTGAAACCCTGCGTCCGAGGCGAGTGCCGTCGTCATGTCCCTTTCGCAAGCCCGTCCCGAGCCGCTGCCGCTGACCCTGCTGACCGGGTTCCTGGGCGCGGGCAAGACGACCCTGCTCAACCGCCTGCTGAAGGATCCCGCGCTCGCGCAGACCGTCGTGATCGTCAACGAGTTCGGTGAGGTCGGTCTCGACCACCTGCTGATCCAGGGCGTCGAGGACGGCATGATCCTGCTCGATTCCGGCTGCCTGTGCTGCACGATCCGCGACGACCTGATCGTGACGATGGAAGATCTGCTGCGGCGGCGCGACAATGGCCGCATCAGCCCGTTCAGCCGGGTCGTGATCGAGACGACGGGCCTCGCCGACCCCGCGCCGATCCTCAACGTGCTGATCAACCACCCCTATCTCGCGATGCGCTTCCGGCTCGACGGCGTGGTGACGCTGGTCGATGCCGTCAACGGCATGGCGACGCTGGACGCGCATGAGGAGGCGCGCAAGCAGGTGGTCGCAGCCGACCGCCTGGTGCTGACCAAGGCGGATCTGGTGGATGGCCTGGCCCAGCTGGCACCGTTGCGGCAGCGCCTGGCGCTGCTCAACCCCGGCGTCGCCGTGCTCGGCCCACAGGCGGCCGCCAGTTCGCTCTTCGGCGCCGGCCTCTACGATCTGGCCCTGCGTCCGGCCGAGATCGGCCAGTGGCTGGCGCGCGAAACCCTGCCGGGCGAGCGGCCGCAGCACGCTCACGACCATGGCGAGCACCATCATGGGCACCATCACGATCATGGGCACGACCATGCCCATCACGGCCATGACCATCACGACCACCATCACCACGACGTCAACCGGCACGACGCCAGCATCCGCGCCTTCGCGCTGACGGCGGACAGGCCGATCCAGCAGGCCACGGTCGATCTGTTCTGGACGCTGCTGCGTTCGGTGCACGGGCCGAAGCTGCTGCGCATGAAGGGGCTGGTGCAGGTCGCCGAGCACCCCGACCAGCCGCTGCTGCTGCATGCCGTGCAGCAGATCCTGCATCCCCCGGTGATCCTCGAGGCCTGGCCCGACGACGACCGCCGCTCGCGCCTCGTGCTGATCGTCAAGGACATCGAGGAGAGTGTGGTGCAGCGGCTCTGGGCCGCCTTCCTCGGCCAGGCCGCTCAAGCCGGGACCGCCGTCAGCGCCTGAGCCGCGGGCTTCGGCCCCGATCTTGAAGCGAACCTCCAGATCGGTCGCGAGCGAGGCTGAAACTTGCCGATTCGGCACAGCCTCGCTCCAGATCGACCCAGCGCGGCGGAGGCAGGATCGCATGGATCGGGTCATGGCGTTGAGGGGGGCACCCTCGATGGGCGCGGAGAGCCGGGCGGCGTCGGTGGCGCCACACCAGCCGGAGCAGCCCATCGTCCTCGAAGCCCGGCCGCTGGCGGCCTGCGGCGAGATTGCCGGCGCCTGGGCGCATCTGGCCGGGCGCGCGCTCGAACCCAACCCGTTCTACGAGCCGGGCTTCCTGCTCGCGGCCGCGCAGCATCTCGTCGCCTTCCGGGAGGTCATGGTCCTGCTCGCCTGGCAGGGTGCCGAGGACGGGCCGCAGCGGCGCCTGCTCGGCTTGGTCCCGGTCTTTCCCCGGAACGGCTTCTTCCTGCCGGATGCGCTGATCGGCCTCAGCGACCGGCGCGTCGCCCATGGCGCGCCGCTGCTCGACCGGCAGAGCGCGGGCGCCGTCATCGAGGCCCTCCTCGCGCCGCGCCGGCAGCGCCTGCTCGATGGGCGCGGGCTCGTTCTGCGGGCGATCGAACGCAACGGGCCCCTGGCCGCGACCTTGCGCGAACTGGCCGAGACCGGCCGCCTCGGCGTCTCGTCGCTGCCCGCAGCCCCGCCTGCGCCGGCGCTGCCCCGCTCCGCCGCCTCGCTGGCGGCGCCGAAGGGAGCGGGCGGGCTGAAGCTCGTCGAACCGCGCTCGCAGGCCGCCCTGCGCGATGCCGTCGAGATCATCCTGGCGATGGAGGCGTCCGGGCCGCGCGGCCGGAGCGGCGCTGCGACGCTGCACGACACGCGTGAGGTCGGGTTCCTGAGGGCCATGACCCGCAGCCTCGCGCGCGGCCGGCAATGCCGGGTCGGGCTGCTGATGCAGGAGGAGACGCCGGTCGCGGGCGCGATCGTGATCGGTCGGGGCGCGCGGAGCTGGCTCTATCTCGGCGTCGAGGATGAGGCGATGGCCGGGCGCGAGCCGCTGCGGGACCTGCTCGCCGCCATGCGCAGGGCGATGCCGGCCCGCCGCATCTTGCTGCCGGCAGGCCTGCCCGCCGATGAGGACGGCCTCCACTCGCTCGGCGACGTCGCCCTCTCGGCCTCCAGCGCGGCCGCGCCGCGCGACCTCGCCGGCCGCGCGCGGGACGCGATCCGGCGCTCGCTGACGCGGCTTCCGCTGATGGGTCGTTCCGGGGTCAAGCCTCCGCGCGCAGGAGCCGCCTGACGATCTTGCCGGTGGTGGTCATCGGCAATTCGTCGCGGAAGGCGATCTCGCGCGGATATTCATGGGCGGACAGCCTGCGGCGAACGAAGTCCTGCAGCTCGGCCGCGAGTTCGGGCGTGCCGCGCAAGCCCTCCTTCAGCACGACGAAGGCCTTGACGATCTCCGTGCGCAGCGGGTCCGGCTTGCCGACGACGGCGGCGATGGCCACCGCGTCATGCCGCAGCAGGCAATCCTCGATTTCGCCCGGGCCGATGCGATAGCCCGAGGAGGTGATGACGTCGTCGTCGCGGCCGACGAAGCGGACATAGCCGTCCGCATCCTGCACCGCCTGATCACCGGTCTTCATCCAGTCGCCGACGAACTTGGCCTGCGTCGCCGCCTCGTTGCCCCAGTAGCCCAGGAACATGACCGGGTCGGGCCGGCGCACCGCGATCTCGCCCTGCTCGTCGGGCGCGCAGACCGACCCATCGGGCCGGATGATCGCGACCTCGTGGCCCGGCACAGCCTTGCCGATGAAGCCCGGACGGCTGACGCCGATGGCGGCGCAGGAGGCCAGCACGAGGTTGCACTCGGTCTGCCCATAGGCCTCGTTGATGGTCAGCCCCAGCGCTTCATGACCCCAGGCCAGCGTCTCCGCGCCGAGCGCCTCGCCCGCGGCGGCAACCGTGCGCAGCCGCAGCGCGAAACGCTCGCGCGGGCGCTCGACGCTGCGCAGCATCCGCAGCGCCGTCGGCGGCACGAAGGCGTTGCGGATGTGCAGGTCGGCCATCAGGCGGAAGGCCTCTTCCGGCTCGAAGCGCGTCACGGGCCGCGCCACGACCGCGACGCCGAAATGCAGCGCCGGCAGCAGCATGTTGAGCAGGCCGCCGGCCCAGGCCCAGTCGGCCGGCGTCCAGGCCAGGTCGCCTTGCTGCGGCAGGAATTCATGCGGCATCTGCACGCCCGGCAGATGGCCGGCGAGGACGCGGTGGCCATGCAGGGCGCCCTTGGGATTGCCGGTGGTGCCGGAGGTGTAGATCATCAGGGCCGGATCGTCCGGGCCTGTCGCCGCGACCGTGCCGTCGGGCCGGGCGTCTGCGAGCAGGGCGCTCCAGTCGAGCGCATCGCCATCGGCGCCGTCCGTCGAGATGGTCAGCGAAAGCTGTGGCAGCGGCTGCGCGATCTGGCGACGCTTGGCCAGCCCCGGCGCGTCGGTGACGAGGACCTTCGCGCCGGAATCCAGCAGCCGGTAGGCCAGGGCATCCACGCCGAACAGGGCGGCCAGAGGCACGGCAATGGCGCCTATTTTGTAGGCAGCCAGATGCGCGGTCAGGACGCAGCGGCCCTGCGGCAACAGGATCGCGATACGGTCGCCGGCCTGCACGCCGCGCCGGCGCAGCCCGTCCGCCAGCCGGTCGGACGCTTCGCGCAAGGCACCGAAACTGACCGGCGTGACCCGCCAGTCTCGCGAAACCTCGATGATCGCAGGGCGGCTGGCGTCCAGCGCCGCCCATCGGTCGCAGACCTCGGTCGCGATGTTGTAACGGGACGGGATCTGCCAGCGGAAGGCGCGGCGCAGCGCCTGGTGGTCGCGAAGGTCGGGAAGGATCAAGGCTATGGTCCGGGGGAAGGCGCCAAAATAGGCAGGAAGTGCGGTGTTGTCACCGTCAGCGAGCACGAGGCTGCCTCGCCATCCGTGCGGGGGCATGGCAGGCTGCGACGTAAGGAGAGGCTGGGCTGCCCGGCGGAACGAGACCGATCAATGCAGGATGCCGCCGCTTTCCTGGCCATCATGGCCGTTCCGCTGATTGTCGTCATCGCCATGGTCCGCCGCGCCGCGCGCTCGGGGGAGGCCTCGACGAGTGACGATGGCGGCGGCGGCTGGTTCTCGGGCGATAGCGACGGCGGCGGGGATGGCGGCGGCGGAGGTGACTGAGGCACGGGGCACGGTCAGGGCCGGTCCTTGGCCGCGAGTCCCGCGACGTCGGCGATGATGCCGTCGAGCTCGAAGTTCTTCGGGGTGTAGACGGCCGCGACGCCCATGTTGCGCAGCGCGTTCTCGTCGTCGGGCGGGATGATGCCGCCGACGACGACGGGCACGTTCATGCCGGCGACGCGCAACCGGGCGGTGACGTCGCGCACCAGCGGCAGATGTGAGCCCGAGAGGATCGAGAGCCCGATGATGTCGGCCTGCGTCTCCTGCGCCTGGGCGACGATTTCCTCTGGCGTCTGGCGGATGCCGCCATAGCTCACCGCCATCCCCGCGTCGCGGGCGCGCACCGCGATCTGCTCGGCGCCGTTGGAGTGGCCGTCGAGACCGGGCTTGCCGACGAGGAAGCGCGGCGTGCGGCCGAGCTTCTCGGTGGCGCGTGCCACCGCGGCCTTGACGGTGGCGAGTCCTTCATTGCTGCCGAGCTTGGTTGTGTCGACGCCTGTGGGGGCGCGATATTCGCCGAAGATCTCGCGCAGGGTCTGCGCCCATTCGCCGGTGGTGACGCCGGCCTTGGCGCAGGCGATCGAGGCCGGCATGACGTTGCGCCCCTCCTTTGCCGCGGACGAGAGCTCGCCGAGCGCCGCCTGTGCGGCGCTGGCGTCGCGGGCGGAGCGCCAGGCCTTGAGCCGGCCGATCGCTTCGAGCTCGACGGAATCGGGCACGGTCACGACGCTGCCCTCGCCGGCCGAGAGGGGGGACGGTTCGCTGCTGGTGAACTTGTTGACGCCGATGACGATCTGCTCGCCGCGCTCGATCGCCTCGATACGGCGCGCGCCGTTCTCGACCAGCGCCTGTTTCATGTAGCCGGTCTCGATGGCGGCGAGCGCCCCGCCCATGGCGTCGATCGTCGCCAGCTCGGCCAGCGCTGCCGCCTTGAGGTCGGCCACCTTGGCGTCGATCACGGTCGAGCCGTCGAAGATGTCGCCGAATTCGAGCAGGTCGGTCTCATAGGCCAGGACCTGCTGCATGCGCAGCGACCACTGCTGATCGAAGGGACGCGGCAGGCCGAGCGCCTCGTTCCAGGCCGGCAACTGCACGGCGCGCGCGCGGGCCTTCTTCGAGAGCGTCACCGCCAGCATCTCGATCAGGATGCGGTAGACGTTGTTCTCGGGCTGCGGCTCGGTCAGCCCCAGCGAATTCACCTGTACGCCATAGCGGAAGCGGCGCATCGCTTCATCCGCGACGCCATAGCGGCCGAGCGTGATCTCGTCCCACAGCTCGACGAACGCCCGCATCTTGCAGAGCTCTGTGACGAAGCGCATCCCGGCATTGACGAAGAAGGAGATGCGGCCGACGAGCTCGGGGAACTCCGCCGCCGAGACCTCGGGCCGGGCCCGGATCGAATCCAGCAGCGCGATCGCGGTCGCCAGCGCGAAGGAGAGCTCCTGCACCGGCGAGGCGCCGGCTTCCTGCAGATGGTAGGAGCAGACGTTCGTCGGGTTCCATTTCGGCAGTTCACGCGTGGTGAACACGACGATGTCGGTGGTCAGCCGCATCGAGGGGCGCGGCGGGAAGACATAGGTGCCGCGCGAGAGGTATTCCTTGACCAGGTCGTTCTGCGTCGTGCCCTGCAGCGCCTTGCGGTCCGCCCCCTGCTCGTCGGCCACCGCGATGTAGAGCGAGAGCAGCCAGGCCGCCGTCGCGTTGATCGTCATCGAGGTGTTCATCTGCGCCAGCGGGATCTGGTCGAACAGCGCCCGCATGTCACCGAGATGGGCGATGGGCACGCCGACCTTGCCGACCTCGCCGCGCGCCAGCACATGGTCGGGGTCGTAGCCGGTCTGGGTGGGCAGGTCGAAGGCGACCGAGAGGCCGGTCTGCCCCTTGGCGAGGTTGTTGCGGTAGAGCTTGTTGGATTCCGAGGCGTCGGAATGGCCCGCATAGGTGCGGAAAATCCAGGGCTTGTCGCGCTTCGCCGACGGGCCGGCGGGGTCGATCGCGTTCATGCCGTTCCACCCTCTTTTCAGAGCAATCTCAATGTTGCACTGCGGCGAGAATAACGCCAGAGGGGCGGGGAAGTCGCTTGCGACCTTCGGATGAGCGCGAAAGGCGCCTCAGGCGGGTCGTTCGACGCCGAAGGTCGCGGTCAGCGTGAAGCTGCGCACCTCGCCCGGGGCGAGCACGATCGCGCCGGCGCGCCGGTCGAGCGGCTCGTCGGGATCGGCCGGCGAGGTCAGGCCGTGCCAGGGCTCGATGCAGATGAAGGGGCCGTTCGGCTTGGTCCAGATGCCGAGTTGCGGCAGGTCGGCGAACCCGAGCGCGATGCCGGGGCGGCCATCCGCACCATACCAGGCCTGGCTGCCCGCGCCCCCCGGAATGATCAGCGCATCGTCGGCGAAGAGCTGATGATCGAGCGTGAGCACGCCGTTGACGAAGGCGGTGGGGTGGAGGTCGGGCGCGCGCAGGCCCTCCGCGTCGAGCCGCTGATGGCCGGGACTCGCGCCATTTCCGAGATGGATGCGATGTGCCAGCCCGGCGCTCTCCGGGAGCGGCCAGGGGAAGGCCGGGTGATAGCCGAAGCAGAAGGGCATCGGCGCCGCGCCGGGATTGGCGACCCGCGCCGTCATGGCGAGCGAGGACCCCTCGAGCCGGTAGCTCATGTCGAGGATGAAGGCGAAGGGATAGGCCGCGCGCGTCCCGTCGTCGTCGGTGAGCCGCAGCGTGCAGGAGATGACGTCCTGCGCGACCGCCTGGAACCGGGCGGTGCGGGCGATGCCATGGCTCCGGATCGGGTAGCGCGCGCCGTCGATCAGCACCTGTCCGCCCGGATGTTTGCCGATCACCGGAAAGAGCAGCGGCGAGCGCCCGGCCCAGATCGCCGGATCGCCGCTCCAGAGCCAGTCGCGGCCCTGTGCGTCCCGGACGGACTGCAGTTCCGCCCCGAGCGGGGCGATCTCGACGGCCAGGGTGTCGTTGCGCAGGCTGATCATCGGCGCATCAATGCCCGGCATCGGGCAGGCGCGGCAGTGGCATGAACTCGACGCCTTCCTCATGCAGCATGCGGGCGTCCTCCAGGCTGGCCTCGCCATAGATGGCGCGGCTGTCGCTCTCGCCGTGATGGATCTTCAGGGCCTCTTCCGCAAAGCGCGGCCCGACATGCTCGGCATTCTCCGCCACCTGCCGATGCAGCTCCGCGAGCATCTGGCGGAGCGCGATCTCCTTCTCGCCCATCAGCGCGACAGGGGCGGCCTCGGGCGCGGCCGCGGCGACCGCCGGGCCGGCTGACGGCGCCGGTGTCTCGATCATCGTCTTGCCGCGGTCGGTGCGGGCGACATGCGGCGCCATGATCGCGCGCTCGACCTTGATGCTGTTGCAGACCGGGCAGGAGACGAAGCCGCGCCTGGCCTGTTCCTCGAAGCTGGCGGAGGTGGCAAACCAGCTCTCGAAGTCGTGGGCCTGCTCGCAGATGAGGGCGTATTTGATCATGGCGCGATGGCAGGCTGACGGCCTGACGTGCCGCCGGAACCGGACGTCGTGGGAGGACTGGCGCTCACGCGGCCAGCAGCTTGTCGAGTTCGCCGCGCGCGTCGAGCGCGTGGATGTCGTCGGAGCCGCCGACATGCGTCTCGCCGATGAAGATCTGGGGAACCGAGGTGCGTCCGCCGGCCCGGGCGGTCATCGCCTGGCGCAGCTCCGGCTTGCCGTCGACGTCGATCTCGTCGAAGGCGACGCCCTTCTTCGTCAGCAGCGACTTGGCGGCCTTGCAATAGGGGCACCAGGAGGTGGTGTAGATGGTGACGGGAGGCATCGCGCGGGGTCCATCGGGTTGGGGCTGAGCCCAATGTAGGGGCTCGTCATGGTTTCGTCACCGGGCGAAACGTCCGGTCAGGTGCCATCCGAGACGACGCGCGCGAAGGTCAGGATGTCGACCGTGCGCGCCCCGCCGCGCAGCAGCGCCCGCGCCGCGGCATTGCCGGTCGCGCCCGTGGTCAGGACGTCGTCGACCAGCAGCACGCGGCGGCCCTCGATCTGTGGCCGCGCCGCCGGCAGGACCCTGAACGCACCCTGGAGATTGTCGGCCCGCTGCGCCCGCGTCAGCCCGACCTGCTGGCGCGTGCGCTTGACCCGCGTCAGAGCCAGCGGCGCGAGCGGCACAGCCGATCCGCGCGACACCACCTGCGCCAGCGCCGCCGCCTGGTTGAAGCGCCGGCTCCAGAGCCGGAACCGGTGCAGCGGCACGGGGACGATCACATCGGCGTCGGGCAGCAATTCGCGGCCGGCCTGGATCATCATCCGCCCCATCGTCAAAGCGAGGTCGGTACGGTCGCCATATTTCAGCCGGTGGACCAGTTCGCGGGCCTTGCCGTCGAAGCGGCAGACGGCACGGGCGCGCGCAAACACCGGCGGATCGGCGATGGCGGCCGGCGAGACAATCCCCTCGCCGAGATCGACGGCGAAGGGCGTGCCCAGCCGCTCGCAATAGGGCCGCTCGATGAAGCGCATCTCGCCCCAGCAGGTCGGGCAGAGGGCCTGTGCCTCGCCCGTTGCAGCCTGGCAGGCGATGCAGGAGGGCGGGTAGACGATGTCGACGGCGGCCCGCAGACCGGCTCCGAGCCAGCCTGTAGCGGGCCGGACGACGTGCTGCAGCATCCGGCGGGAGATGGTTTGTTTCGCCTCGGAGGCGCCGGGGAGAGGATCGTCGTCGAGGGCTGGGGCCGTGGCGGCGGGATCGTGTCGTTCACGAAAGCCTGATGTCCCGGCCCTGTCATGCTGCATTGCAGCACCTATCTTGAGGGCGTCCGACCGTCGGGGCCGCCGCATCGCCTGCGCCGCCCCGGACGGCCTCCCTTTCTGTCGGCCGCGCCGCGGCCCCTCCGAGGACCACCCCCATGACCCGATCCGATCCGTCCCACCCGACGCTGTTTTCGCCGTTGCGCCTCGGCGACATCGATCTCGCCAACCGCGTCGTCATGGCGCCGCTGACGCGCAATCGCGCGACCCATGGCAATGATGCGCCCAACGCGCTCAATGTCGAGTATTATCGCCAGCGCGCCGGCGCGGGCCTGATCATCTCCGAGGCCACGCAGATCTCGCAGCAGGGCCAGGGCTATGTCTGGACGCCCGGCATGTACACCGCCGAGCAGGTCGCCGGCTGGAGGGCCGTGACCGACGCCGTCCATGCCGAGGGCGGCAAGATCATCGCCCAGCTCTGGCATGTCGGCCGCATCAGCCATGTCTCGCTGCAGCCCGGTGGGCAGGCGCCGGTCGCCCCCTCCGCCATCCCCGCCAAGGGCAAGACCTATGTCGAGAGCGGCTTCGTCGACGTCTCGGCGCCGCGCGCGCTCGCGCTGGAGGAACTGCCGGGGATCGTCGCCGACTATGTGAAGGCGGCCGAGAACGCCAAGGCCGCCGGCTTCGACGGCATCGAGATCCATGCCGCCAATGGCTATCTGCTCGACCAGTTCCTGCGCGACGGCACCAATACGCGCAGCGACGCCTATGGCGGCTCGATCGAGAACCGCACGAGGCTGACGCTGGAGGTGGTCGATGCGGTGGTGAATGTGTTCGGGAAGGGGCGCGTCGGCATCCGCCTGTCGCCGGTCACGCCCGCCAACGATGCGCGCGACAGCGACCCGCAGCCGCTGTTTGCGCATCTCGTCGCCCGGCTGGACGAGGCAGGGCTCGCTTTCATCCATGTCATCGAGGGCGCGACGGGCGGGCCGCGCGACTTCCTGCCGTTCGACTATGACGCGCTGCGTAAGGCCTTCCGCGGCGCCTATATCGCCAATAACGGCTTCGACCGCGCCTCGGCGATCGAGGCGGTCGCGAGCGGGCGCGTCGATGCGGTCGCCTTCGGCCGGCTCTTCATCGCCAATCCCGACCTCGTCGACCGGCTGCGGCGCGACTCAGCCCTGAACACGCCCGAGCCCTCGCTGTTCTATGGCGGCGACGGCAAGGGCTACACCGACTATCCGACGCTGCAGGACGCGGCGGCCTGACGACCGGCCTCGCCCGCGGCGATCCGTCTACCGGGAGGGGGCGCATCTCGGCGCCCCCTTCGCAATTTTCAGCATCGCCGTGCAAAAACAGTTGCAGGCGGGCAGCGGTGCGATTAAACAGCAGCCCTTGCCGCGCTGCTCCCATCGTCTAGCGGTCAGGACGTCGCCCTCTCACGGCGAAAACTGGGGTTCGATTCCCCATGGGAGCGCCACTGCGCGCGCTTTTCATTGAATTTTCACGGTTTTTCTGCGATTGTCAGCCCGTTCGGCGCTGGCTGGTTAGAATGCTGGTTAGAATCGGCCTTCGAGCGAGGTGCCGATGGGCCGCTTCAACAGCAATGGCAATCCGTTCCTGATCGAGCACCCCGAGGGTGGGTTCACCTATTTCCGCAATGTTCCGCCCCGGTTGAAGTCCGTCCTGTCGGGTGAGGTCAAACTCCCTTGGAATGGGGCGAGGCGGTCCATTGGTGGACGAGGGACAATTAAGATCGCGCTGGGGACCCGCGATCTCCAGCTGGCCCGCAAGCGCTGGCTCGACGTCCATCCTCAGGTGGAAGGTCACGTGGAAGCGGCGACGCTGCGAACGATGCAGACCGCCAGGCCTATCGCTGTTCGGGCGGTATCGGGGTGACCTGAGACCCTGATCCCCGTTCAGATTTGAGTAGAGTCCGTCACACAATGCGACGGACAATGCGCCCCTCACGATTTACGGAAGAGCAGATCATCGGGATGCTGAAATAGCTGTGCTGGACTCGAATTTTCCGAGAGCGGCGCGCGGGGAGGGTCGGTGCCCATAGGCGGGGCCGGGATCAGAAGCATGGTCTAACCAATCGGGAGTCAAAGCCGCCCCGCCGCTTGGCAAATTGCGCGCAGCGGTTGTGTCGCTGATGGTGGCGTCGATGTGGATGCTGAGGTCATGAGAGAGGCCGATCGAACATCCAATGAGCCGTTCCCGATAGTGCGATGCCATTGCTGAGCTGTCCGGGCCGCTTGCCACGACTGGCCGAGAAGACGCTTACTGCCGTAATCCAGAAGGCCTGAATCTCGGGCATTCCGACCGGCTCGGCCGACGATCTGGTCAAGGCTCTTGGGATGAGCTGCATCTCCAAGAGCCGGGTTTCGCGGTTCTGCGCCCCTTTCGGTCAATGCGGGAAAGTGCCTGTCGGGGAGGGGAAATTGGCCCGGCCAAAGCCGGCATCGTGGTGTCCCCGCGAAGCGACACCATCATCAGGGACACGACCTCTCGAAACACGTAGCAATGCCTTCGAGGATGGAAGGATGCGGTGCGAGAGGCTCCTCGATGGCATGGCGCCGTGCCTTGATCCTGCTCGACAGGTGCGATGTTCCCGGCGGTGACTGGGCTCCAAGGCGCGGCTGGAACAGGTCCCAGCCTGGCCAGTATGGCCGAAAACCCCACGCCTCGGCGATGCCGGTTCATTCGATTTTCAAAGACGGAAACGACACGGCTTCATAGTTGACTGCCCACTGCGATCCTGCATACTGACCTGCAGGTCAGTAAGGAGCGTGACGTGAGTCAGCCTGTATTCGATCTGATTGTGGTGGGCGGCGGCGGCGCGGGCTTGATGAGCGCTCTGGCCGCAGCGCGACACGGTCGATCCGTGCTGCTCCTGGAAAAGGCGGCCGAGCTCGGCGGCACCACCGGCCTTTCCGTTGGTACGGTCTGCGCGTCCGGGACGCGGCTGCAGCGCGAGATGGGCATCGACGACGATCCCGATGCGCATTTCGCCGATCTCGACGCGTTTGTCGGCCCGCTCAGCAACCGCGATAATCTCGCTCTGCGCCGGATCCTGGTCGACGAGGCGCCCAAAACCATCGCGCTGCTGGAGGAGGTGGGCGTCACCTTCATGGGACCACTCTCGGAGCCGCCGCACCGCGTGCCGCGGCTCCACGCCATCATCCCGCATTCGCGCGGCTTCATCGTCCACCTCGAAAAGGCGTGCAAGGCGAGCGGAGTCACGATTCGCACGAACCAGCCGGTCAGCTCGCTGATCTATCGGGACGATAGGGTGCGCGGCGTCGTCGTTGGCGCGGATCGGGATGCAGATGGAGCCACGCAGGTCCATGCGCGGCTCGGCGTGATCCTGGCTTCGGGAGACTTCAGCTCGGCTCCGTTGGACTTCAAGCGGCGTTACATGAACGGGCCGCTGCTGGACATCGGCGGCATCAATCCGGCCAGTACCGGCGATGGGCAGGCGATGGGCGAGACAGTCGGCTCCGAGGTCTTGAACGGCGATCTGGCCTGGGGACCGGAGATTCGGTTTGCGGCGCCGCCGCGCCCGAGCCTGATCGCACGCTTGCCGACGAGCCCCTGGTTTGCGCGGCTCGTGCTGGCGGCCAAGAAGCACCTGCCGGATGCGGTGGTGCGCCCGTTCCTCTTGCGGTTCGTCACCACCTATCTCGCGCCGTCGCATGGTCTCTTCCGCTCCGGCGCGATTCTGGTCAACCAGCGCGGCGAGCGTTTTTGCGACGAATGTGCGCGTCCCCAGGATGAGATCGGGCGCCAGCCGGGGCAATCGGCCTTCATTATCTGCGACCAGGTGATCGCCGGGCGTTTCGAGACCTGGCCTAATTTCGTCTCGACCGCGCCGGGGGTCGGCTTTGCCTATCTCTCGGACTATGCCCGCTCGCGACCCGATCTCTACACCACGGCGCCGACACTGCTGCAGCTTGCCGTTAAGATCGGCGTGCCGCCCGACAGCCTGGCCGCCAGCGTCGCCTCGCACAATGCCGCGCTCGGCAACGGCGATCCGGCCGGCGCGCGCCTGCCGATCGTGAAGGGGCCGTTCGTCGCGCTCGGCCCGGCAAGGTCCTGGATCGTGTTCAGCGAGGGCGGCCTCCGGATCGACACCGACTTCCGGGTGCTCGATCGTGGCGGTGTCGCCATCCCCGGGCTCTACGCCGCCGGCTCTGCCGGGCAAGGCGGTGTGCTCCTGGAAGGTCACGGCCACCATCTCGCCTGGGCCTTCACATCGGGCCGGCTCGCCGGCCGCAATGCCGCCACGGCTGCACTGCCCGACTGACGTCACCCGATGCAAGACGGGCCGGGCCAACGACAAGAACCACGCTCAACCACAGAGGGAAAGGCCGAAACCATGACCGGATTCAAGACTGTCGCCGCCGCGCTCGCCACCGTGGCGGGCCTTGTGCTCGGCGCGCAGGGCGCGCTGGCGCAGAACAAGATGGAACTCAACATGGCGACGCCCTGGGCGGGCGGGCACTGGCTCGACATCGGCGCGAAGAAATACGCCGAGAACGTCGAGCGCATGACCGAGGGGCGGATCAAGATCAACGTCTTCCCGGCCGGCGCGCTCGGCCCGGCGCTGAAGGTCACGGAGACCGTCCAGAAGGGCGTCGCCGACATGGGCCACAGCTGGCCGGGCTATGACTGGGCGGTCGATCGCACGGGCGCGATCTTCTCCGGCTGGTCGGCGGGGCCCAACCCCGAAGAGATGATGATGTGGCTCTACAACGGCGGCGGCGCCGATCTGTGGAAGCAGTGGCGCAAGGAGAAGTTCGACGTCGTCGCCTTCCCCTGCGGCGTGCTGGAGACCGAGTTCTTCATGCATTCGCACAAGCCGATCCGCACCGTCGCCGACATGAAGGGGCTGAAGCTGCGGACCTCGTCCTCCTGGGCCGAGATTGCGCCGATGCTGGGCGCCTCGACGGTCGTGCTGCCGGGTTCCGAGGTCTTCAGCGCGCTGGAGCGCAAGGTGGTCGACGCCATCGAGTGGGGCGGCCCGGGCAGCAACCTGTCGGAAGGGTTCCACAAGGTCGCCAAGTACATCATCATGCCGGGCCTGCATGCGCCGTCGGGCGCGCATGACTGCATCTTCAACAACGCGACCTGGGCGAAGATCGGCGACAAGGACAAGGCGCTGCTCGAACTCGCCGGCCGCCTGACGGTGCTCGACACCTATCTCGGCTACGCCAAGAGCGACCTCGACGCCTACAAGCAGATCAAGGCCAGCAACATCGAGGTGATCCAGGTCGATCCGAGCCTGACCGCTGCCGTGGTCAAGGCCTCGGGCGAGTGGGCCGACAAGCAGGCGGCCTCGAACGCCTGGTTCAAGAAGGCCTATGACAGCCAGAAGGCCTTCATGGCCAGCGTCAAGCCGCTGAGCGAATTCCGCTTCGCCATCGGCTCGCGCTGATCCCTCGCCCACGGCGGCGGCCTTGATGGTCGCCGCCGCGGGCCTCCCGGTGCGAGGTCGTCATGCCCATCGTTCGCTTCATCAACCTGCTCTCGCTCTGGTCGGGGCGCGTGGGCGCTGTCGTCGTCGTCCCGCTCGTTCTCGCCATGGTGTTCGAGGTCGTCAGCCGCTACGCCTTCGCCGCGCCGACGCAATGGGCCTTCGAGCTCAGCTACATGATGATGGGGACGATCTTCCTGCTCGGCCTGTCCTATGCCGTGCTGACGGACCAGCATGTGAACGTCGATTTCATCCACCAGCTTTTGCCCCGTCGCGCGGTCGCGACGATCGATGCGGTCGGCTACCTGATCATGGCCGGCATGCTGGCCTGGCTGACCAACGCGCTCGTCGGAAACGTCGCCAGCGTCTACCGCACGGGCGAGGGCACGGGGCTTTCGGCCTGGAACCCGCCGATCTGGCCGTATCGCGTCATCTATGTGATCGGCTTTGCGCTCTTCAGCCTGCAATGCTTCGCCAAGGCGATCGAAAACCTGCTGGTCGTCTTCGGCCGTGCGACGGAGAGCCCGGCCCGATGACCGCCCAGACCGTCCTGTGGATGTTCCCGGCCCTGCTGGGGCTGATCTTCCTCGGCTTCCCCGTCGCCCTGTCGATGATGATCGCGGCGCTCGGCTTCGGCCTGATGCGCTTCGGCGGCACGCTCGTGCACCAGTTCGCGCAGCGCATCGACGATCTCTCGACCAATTATGTGCTGGGCGCGATCCCGCTCTTCATCTTCATGGGCTCGATCCTGGAGCGGGCCGGCATCGCGGAACGCCTCTTCGACGCGCTCTACATGTGGACACGGCGCCTGCCCGGCGGGCTCGCCATCGCGGCGCTGCTGATGTGCACGATCTTCGCCGCCGCGAGCGGCGTCGTCGGTGCGACCGAGACGCTGGTCGGCATGCTCGCGATTCCCGCCATGGTGAAGCGCCATTACGACAACAAGCTGATCGCCGGCACGATCTGCGGTGGTGGATCGCTCGGCACGATCATCCCGCCCTCGGTTCCCGTCGTCGTTCTCGCGCCGATCGCGACCCTGCCGATCGGCGACCTGCTGGCCGGCATCCTGATCCCCGGCCTGACGATGTCGGCCCTGTTCATCCTCTACATCGTGATCGCCTGCGGGCTGAAGCCATCCCTGGCGCCGCCGGAGAAGGACCCCGATCCGCGCAGCCTGGGCGAGAAGATCAGGTTCACGCTGGTGGCGCTGGTGCCGCCGGGCTTCCTCATCTTCACGGTGCTGGGCACGCTGTTCACGGGCATGGCGACGCCGACCGAGGCCGCCGCCTGCGGCTCGCTCGGTGTTCTGCTGCTGGCGATCGTCTACCGGCGCATGACCTGGCGCCTGCTCTTCCAGGCCTCGCTGCAGACCGTCGGGCTGACGGCGATGATCCTCGCCATCATCCTGGCGGGTGGCATGTTCTCGGGGGTGTTCTTCGCCTCCGGCGGCATGGCGGCGACCAAGGGCATTCTCGACGCGCTCGGCCTCTCGCCCTGGTCGGTCGTCGCGGCGATCCTGTTCGTCGTCTTCATCCTCGGCTTCATCGTCGACTCGATCTCGATCATCCTGATCGTCGTGCCGATCGCGATCCCGCTGGTGAAGAGCTTCGGGCTCGATCCGCTGTGGTTCTCGGTGGTGATGCTGGTGATGCTGCAGACGGCCTATCTGACGCCGCCGATGGCGCCCTCGATCTTCTACCTGAAGGCGATCGCGCCACCGACGATGCGGCTGCAGGACATGTACTGGGGCGTGATCCCCTTCATCATCTGCCAGGTCGTCGTGCTGCTGCTGCTGCTGTTCTTCCCCGCCATGGCGACCTGGATGCCGAAGGTCATGTATGGCTAGCAGCCGCGAAGCCCGCGCCCGCAACCCGCAGGCGGGGCCTCGGAGGAGGGGGGGCTTGAAGAAGGGCGAGGATCGTGGCACTTACAGACACGTAAGTCAGCCGCGATCGAGATGATGGATGACATGAAACTGGCAGGCAAGATCGCAATCATAACCGGTGCGGGGTCCGGCATCGGCCACGAGGCCGCCAAGCTGTTCGGAGCCGAGGGCGCGACCGTCGTCGTCGCCGACCGCAACGAAGCGGCTGCCCGGGCGGTGGCCGACGAGATCGTGGCGCAGGGCGGCCATGCCACAGCCCTGCGGGTCGATGTCGCCAGGGAGGCCGAGGTCGAGGCGATGATAACGAGCACCGTCGCCGCCCATGGCCGGCTCGATATTCTCGTCAACAATGCCGGCTACGGCTTCGCCGGCACGGTGGTGACGACCTCTGAAGCCGACTGGGACGCTCTGATGGCGGTCAACGTCAAGGGCGTCTTCTTCGGCTGCAAATATGCCGTCCCGGCGATGGCGCGCCAGGGCGGCGGCGCCATAGTCAACACGGCGTCGGCGGCGGCCCATATCGGCATCCATGACCGCGCCGCCTATGTCGCCTCCAAGGGCGCAGTCGCCGCCCTGACGCGGGCGATGGCGATCGACCATGTCGAAGACGGCATCCGGATCAACGCCGTCGCGCCCGGGACGATCGAATCCCCGTATTTCACCGAAATCCTCAAGGCGCCGGGCGCGGCACAGCTGCGCCGTGGGCTGGAGGAGCGCCAGGCCATGGGGCGCCTGGGCCGGCCGGTCGAGATCGCGCAGGCCATGCTCTGGCTCGCCAGCGACGACGCCTCCTTCTGCACAGGTACGGTGATGACGGTAGACGGCGGCTGGACCGCGCAGGGCGACCGCAAGGTCAAGAGCCAGAGCTGACGGACGAGCATCGATGGGCATGTATGGACTTCAAGGACGCAAGGCGATCATCACCGGCGCTGCCCACGGGATCGGCAGGGCCATCGCGGCCCGGCTGCTGGCCGAAGGCTGCGACGTCGGGATCTTCGATATCGACCGGAATGCTGCGGAGGCCGCCGCGGCGTCACTGCGCGCCACCGCCGGCAAGGTCGTGGTCGCGGCTGGAGACGTCTCGAGCAAGGCCGATGTCGAGGCCGGCATCGGGGCGTTGATGGACGAGCTCGGGCCAGTCGACATCCTGGTCAACAATGCCGGCATCTGCCGCATCGGAAAAGTTCTGGACACCAGCGACGCCGATTGGAACGCCACGTTCGGCATCAACGTCAACGGCCTGTTCCATGTCACGCGCAAAGTCGCACCGCAGATGGTGGCGCGGCGCTCGGGCGCGATCGTCAACATGGCGTCCTGGATGGGTAAGTCGGGCGTCGCCGCCTACGGCGCCTATTGCGCCTCGAAATTCGCGGTGGTGGCCCTGACCCAGGCGCTCGCCTGCGAACTCGGCGAACATGGCGTGCGCGTTAACGCGGTCGCGCCCGGCCTCATCGTCGAGACCAAGATGCGCGATGAATCGGAGTTGCTGCGCGCCAGGCAGGGCCTGCCTGGCTCCCGTGACCGCGCCCGCGACATTCCGATGCGCCGCGCCGGCGTGCCCGACGACATCGCCAAGTCGGTGGCCTATCTCGCCTCGGCGGAGGCCGACTACATCACCGGTGAGACGATCAATGTCACCGGCGGTCTGTGGAACGACTAAGCTCACGCAACCAACAGGAGCATCTCCATGTCTCGCTTCAAGGATTTTCGCCCGGCCGGCGTCATTCCCGCCACGCTGCTCGCTCTCAACGAGGATATGAGCATCGACGAGCGGCAGACCCGCAAGCATCTCCGCGATTGTGCGCTCGTCGACGGCGTCTCCGCGGTGACCGTCAACGGCCACGCCTCCGAGGTTCACGCCTGCAGCTTGGACGAGCAGCGCCAGATTCTGGCGGCTTCGCTGGCTGAGGTCGGCGACGCGGTGCCAGTGATCAACGGTGTCTACGCCGACGGCTCGATCGAGGCCGCGCGCATCGCTGCGATGGCAGAGAAGGAAGGAGCTTCGGCGCTGCTGGTCTTCCCGCCCAACAGCATGGCGATGGGCGGGCATCTGCGCCCGGAAATGGCGATCGCCCATTATCGCCGCATCGCCGACGCGACCGACCTGCCGATCATCGCCTTCCAGTATCCGATGGCGAGCCATCTGGGCTACACTTTCGACACCTTGCTGGCGCTGTTTGATGCGGTTCCGACCATCGCCGCGATCAAGGACTGGTCGAATGACGTCATGCTGCATGAGAAGCATGTCCGCACCTTCCAGAGTCTGCCGCGCCCGGTGAACGTCCTGACGACGCATTCCTCCTGGCTGATGGCCTCGCTAACGCTCGGCTGCAATGGCCTGCTCTCCGGCTCAGGCAGCGTCATCGCCGACCTGCATGTCGCGCTGTTCCGCGCCGTGCAAGCGGGCGATCTCAAGGCGGCGCAGGCCGTCAACGACCGGATCTACCCGCTGTCGCAGACCTTCTATGCCCCGCCCTTCCTCGACATGCACAATCGCATGAAGGAGGCTCTTGTGCTGCTCGGCAGGCTCGACAAGGCGATCGTCCGCCCGCCGCTGATGAAGCTCGGTGAAGCCGAGATCGCGCGCATCCGTAGGGCGCTCGAAGAGGCCGGAATTGGCCGCGACGGCGCGCGGAAGCTGGCGGCCTGAGCGCCGCGCAAGCGAGGCCACCACCATGCGCGACAGCAACCAGCCACGGCTGTTCGGCCCGGCTCGGATCGGTCCGGTGACGCTGAAGAACCGCGTCATCATGGCCCCCATGACGACGCGCAAGGCGGATGCGGAAGGCTTCGTCACCGAAGCTGGCATCGCTTATTACAGGGCGCGCGCGCAAGGCGGAGTCGGGCTGGTGACGGTCGAGATGGCTGCACCGGAACCGGCGGGCAAGCATCGCAATTTCGAGCTCGGCCTGCATGACGAGCGCTTCCTGCCCGGCCTCGCTCGGCTGGCCTCGGCCATTCATGAGGCGGGGGCCAAAGCCGCGATCCAGATCGGCCACGGCGGCGGCCATACCCGGATCGACATCGCCGGCGTCACCCCGATAGCCCCCTCGGCGATCCCGCACAGCGTGCAGGAGGGGCATACCGAGGTGATCGTTCCCGAGGCGATGAGCCTGGCGCGGATCGCGCAGACCGTGCGCAGCTTCGCCGAGGCCGCGCAGCGGGCGGAACGCGCCGGCTTCGACGCGGTCGAGATCCATGCTGCCCATGGCTATCTGATCTCGCAGTTCCTAAACCCGATCGAGAATCGCCGCGACGACGCCTATGGCGGCCTGCTCGAGAACCGCGCCCGCTTCACGCTCGAGGTGACACGCGCCGTCAAGGCCGCCGTTCCGGGGCTGGCGGTGATCGTCCGCATCAATGGCGATGACTTCTTCGAGGGCGGCATGACGCGCGACGAGGCGGTGACGCTCGCGGCCTGGGCGGCGCAGGCCGGCGCCGATGCGATCCACGTCACCGGCGGCCACTATCGCTCGCAGCCGACGGCCGCGATCATGATCCCGCCTATGGCGACAGCGAAGACGCCGTTTCTGGGCTTTGCCGAAGCCGTCAAGCGCAAGGTGTCGATCCCGGTCGTCAGCGTCGGCCGGTTTGGCGATCCGGCCGAGGCCGCGCGGGCGATCGCCGCAGGCAAGGTTGATTTCATCGCGCTCGGCCGGCCTCTGCTCGCCGATCCCGACTGGGTCGCGAAGGCAGAACGCGGCGAGGAGGTCCGGCGCTGCATCGCCTGCAACACCTGCGTCGACGGGATGCGGGAAGGCCGCCAATTGCATTGCCTAGTCAATCCGCTGGCCGGCCGGGAGGCGCATCTGCCGAGGCCCGTGCCCTTGTCCAGTGGCCGGAAGATCGCCGTACTCGGCGCCGGCCCGGCCGGGCTCAACTATGCCTCGCTGATGGCCGAGAGCAACGCGGTCACAGTCTTCGAGCGCCGGCGCGAGGCGGGTGGCGCCTTTCGGCTGGCGGGCCATGCGCCGCTATTCCAGGGCGTCGCCGCCAATCAGGCGAGCCTGAATGAATATCTCGCGGCGCTGCAGCGGACCTGCCTGGAGCGCCGGGTCGAATTGCGCACCGGCATCGACGCGCTCGCGGATCCGGCGACGCTGCAGGGCTTCGACCATGTCGTGATCGCAACTGGCGCGCGCTACCGCGCCGGAGCCGGCGGCCTGGTCGCCTGGCTGCTGCGTGCCGGCCTGACGCGACGTTGGCCGCTGCGGGCGCTGGCTGCCGATCCCGCCTGGCGCGACTGGTTTTATCGAAGGGCCAGGCAAGCCACCGGCGACGCCATCGCCGCCCGGCTGAGGGGGCGCGGCCTTTCGGTCGAAATCATCGGGGATGCACGGGTCGCCGGCAAGAGCGAGGCGGCTATCGCAAGCGCGTTCATCGCGGCCTTCGGGCCTCTGGACGGCATCGAGGTGGCGCGTCATCTGTAGACGGGGCTGACTCGCCGCATCATTGGAGTACCCGCATGAAGGACGAGATCAAGAGCATATCTCTTGAGCTATTGCTGCGCCACGGCTTTCAGGGGTTCCGGTTTCGCGACGTTGCAGAGATGCTGAACACGACCCGCGCCAACATCCATCATCATTACGGTAACAAGCTCAATCTCTGCGAGGAGGTCATCGTCGACTATGTCGCGGAGACGCTGGCGAACTGGGAGACGAACTGGCGCAGCGGGAAGAGCTTCGCGGACAAGATCGAAGGCATGATGGAGTCGAACCGGCAGCGCTATCTGCGCTATAACCCGACCGGCAAGACCGCAAATCCCTGGAGCCTTATCGGGCGCATGCGGCTGGAGGGCGATGTGATCGGTCCGCGCGCCAGCGCAGCACTGGCCGATTTCGGCGTCAGGCTCGACAATCTCATCAAGGCCGGCATCGATCAGGCGATTGCGGCCGGCGAGCTCTCGAAAGAGATTCCGCGCGACGACATCGCGCTGCAGCTCGTCGCAATCGCCAACAGTGCCGGCCCGATCACGCAGGATGGCGGCAATTTCGACCGGCTCCAGCAGCTCTACCGCTCATTCAATCGGATCGTCCATCACGCCTACGGCACGAGGCTCAAGAGCTAGCACCGGCCCAATAGCCAGCACGGCGCTCCGGTCGATCCTTCATGCCCGCGGGTCCGGGCGGCCGCTTACTGCGGACTCCAACTCCAACCAAGGGATGGGTGAGCAAGACCTCAAACGGCCAAGCGCGGGCGCTCGATCCAGACGTTGGACAAGCCTGCCAAGACAACGATCGCGGCTCCAAGCAGCGTCGTCCAGGATAGTGCTTCGCCGAAAACGATGACGCCGAGCGCCGAGGCCGTCACGAGCTGGAGATAGGCAAATGGCTGTAGCTGGCTCGCCTGCGTGCGCTGATAGGCCCGTATCAGAAGGAAATGCCCGAGCGCGCCGGAGACGCAGAGCAGCGCCATCCAGCCCCAGTCGGTTATGGCCAGCGGCCTCCAGACGAAGGGGGCGGCGAGGCTCAGCAGCAGGCCCGGCACGATGCCGGTATAGAAGAAGCTGGTCTGCGGGCTGTCATGACGCGCGACCAGCCGGGTCAGGATCGAATAGGTCGCAAAGATGCTTGCGGCCCCCAGCACGATCAGGGCAGCGGGGGTGAAGACGCCGGCACCTGGCTGAAGGATGATGAGGACGCCGACGGCGCCAGCCGCGATGGCGAGCCAGCGCGCCGGAGGCACCGCTTCGCCGAGCACCAGTGCGGCCAGAACCGCGACGAGCAGCGGATAGCAGGCGAAGATCGCGTGGCTCTCGACAAGCCCGATCCGGACGAAGCCTTCGATCAACAGGACGAGTTGGGCGACCAGCGTCAGGCCGCGCAGGACCTGGAGTGCCGGGTGACGCGTTGCGGCCACGGCCCGCAGTCCGCCTTCGGCCCTTGCACTCAGGGCGAGCACGAAGAGGGCGAAGAACCAGAACCGGATCGTCAGAACCAGAACGATGCCGTATCGCGCCGCCAGATGGCGGGACAGGGCATCCTGTGCGCCAAAGACGATCATCGCCAGCACCATCAGGCCGATGCCACTGCGTCCGCCTCGCCCCATCATTTGAGAATTCCTCAACGCGAAAGCCCCGCCATCACCGGCGGGGCATCGCTACGCGAGCCGGCCAAGGCTCATGACTAGCACGAGCGAATGCGCGCGATAGCCTGCCAGAAGCGGCGTAGTGCCCAGGCTGCTAGGCAGGAGGCCTTCCACGCGCTGGGTGGAACGCAGTCATGGCGTGGCCGCGCCTTCTGGCTTGGCTCGATGCCTTGTGCGCTTGGGGCAGCTTCAGCGCGACGCTTGCTGGAATGATCTCGGTCTCCGACCAGAACTGATGGCCGCTGCCGGGTTCATGAAACATCCAATCTCGGTGTCCACGAAACCGGCAGCAGGCCATTTTGCAGCAGGGAGCCTCTGACTGGCTGCGAAGCTGTACAAGGTGAGCGACGTCTGGTGGACGAAGATGTCGTCGCTCTTCTCGCGCAACCGATCAGCGCAGCATGCGTGGCAGCCAGAGAGTCAGGTCGGGCCAGAAGGTGATGATCGCGAGTGCGCCGAACAATGGGATGTAGAACGGCATGACGGCCCTCAGCACCGCGGGCATCGACGTCTTGGCGATGTCCGACAGAAGGAACAGCGCCAGTCCCATCGGGGGCGTCAAGATTCCAATCATTAGATTGAACACGAAGACGATGCCGAGATGCACCGGGTCGACGCCGGCCATGACGAGTGGCGCCGTGATCAGCGGCGCGACCAGCAGCGTCGCCGTCGTGCTGTCGAGGAACATGCCGACGACGATCAGAAGCAGGTTGACGATGATCAGGAGAACGATCGGGTCTGTCGATATCGAGAGCAGGCTGCGCGTGAAGGTTTGCGGCAATTGCTCGACGGTCAGGATCCAGCCGAACAAGGCCGCGGCCGAGACGATGATCAGCACCGCTGATGTCGTCTTCACCGTATCGAACAGGGCAAAGCGCAGCCGAGGCCAGGTGAGACCGCCATAGAAGACCATCGCGATCAGCAGGATGTAGGCGACCGTAATCGAGGCGGCCTCTGTCGGGGTAAAATAGCCGCCCAGCATGCCGCCGATCAGCAGGAGCGGCGTCATCAGCGCTGGGGCCGCCGGCCAGAAGGTGGTCCAGAGTTCGCGAAACGTCGGCCAGCGCTTCGAGCGCGGATGATCGTGGCGCTTGGCGAGCCAGGCCACAGTCGCCATCAGCAGGGCGACATAGAGCAGCGCCGGCATAATGCCGGCGACCAGCAATTGCACGATCGAGACGCTGGTCGCCGAGCCATAGATGATCAGGGGGATCGAGGGCGGAAAGATAGGTCCAACGACAGCGGACGCGCCGGTGATGGCCGCCGAATAGGCGCGGGTGAAGCCCGCCCGCACCATGGCGCGGATTTCGATCCGACCCAAGCCGCCGATATCGGCAAGCGCCGCTCCAGAGGTGCCCGAGAAGACGAGCGAACCGATGACGTTGACCTGCGCCAACCCGCCCGGGACGCGGCCCCCCAGCGTGTGGGCGAAGCGGTAGATGTGGCTGGTGATGCCCGCCTGGTTCATCAGGCTTCCGACGAAGATGAAGACTGGAACAGCCACCAGCGGGAAGGAATCCAGCGCATAGGTCATGCGCTGCGCGATCAGTTCCAGCGGGAACCCCGACAGCATGACATAGAGCAGGGCCGGAACCGCGATCGCCACGACGACCGGAAAGCCGAAGATGAACAGCGCCACGAAGGCGAGGATGATGGTGATCGCCATGATGATCCGCCCTCAGTGCTTCATCTCGTCGGGCAGATCGAGCTCGTCTTCGGGCTCGTGCTCCTGGGGGAAGGTGACGTACAGCGGCCGCCCCTGGATCGCCTTGGCGGTCTGGATGGCGCATTCGAGGGTGCTCATCGCAAAGCTGATGCAGGCCGCCCCCAGAAAGATCCAATAGGGAATCCCCAGTGTCGGGGTCGAGTTGTCGAGATTGCCGCCGATGGCGACGAAGCTGGCGAGCGTGATCGCCGCGAAGGTCGCGGTTGCGGCAATCGCGCCGGTGATCTTCGCCGTACGCACGACACCGCCCGGCAGCATCGAGACGATCTCTTCCATCCTGATATTGGCGCCGGCGGAAATGACATAGGGCAGTGCCAGGAACACCGCGCAGATCAGCATGAAGCGCGCCAGTTCCTCGACGCCGATGATCGGCGTGGCGAAGATTTCGCGCGACACCACCTGGATGAAGGGCAGCGACACCATGGCGATCAGCATCGCCAGGCTGCCCCAGCGGAACAGCCACCGCATCGGCTCGACTGCGCGGTCGATCCGATAGGTCCGGCTGTCGACGGTCACCGGGACAGGAACGTTTGGGGCTGTGGCGGAGCTTTGCAAGAGGCCTCTCTTCGCGGGATGGAGGAGCGGGCAGCGGGGCTCGGCCGGACCGAGACCGACGCATAAAGGCGAAAGCCGGGGCGTGGCGCCCCGGCTTTCGGTGTCACTTCATGGCGCTGATGCGCGCGATGATCGGTGCCCAGGTCGGGAAGTCGGTGTTGACCTGCGCGCTCACGGATTTGCGGAACTCGTCGACCTTGAGTCCGTCCTTCTCGGTGATGAAGGTCATGCCCTTCTTCTTGAGCTCGTCGATCAGCTTGACCTCGGCCTCGAGCCCGAGCTTGAGAGTCTCCTCGCCAACCTCGGCCGCGACGGCGGCCACGACGGCGCGGTCCTTCTCCGGGATCGACTGCCAGCTGCGCTCGTTGATGAAGACCGGCAGCACGTTCTGCATGTGCCCGGTCAGCATCACATGGCTCTGAACCTCATAGAGCTTGTTGGCGTTGATCATGGTGAGCGGATTTTCCTGGCCGATCACCATGCCGGTCATCAAGGCGGTCGGTAGTTCGGCGACCTCGACCGGCGTCGGCACCGCGCCCATGCCCTTGATCATCGTCGTCCAGAGCTGCAGCGGGACGCCCCGGAATCGCTTGTCCTTGAGATCGGCGGGCGAATAGACCGCCATCTTCGCCGTCATCTGGCGTGCCCCGCGATAGAGCCGGCCGACGATGCGGATATTGGCCTGCTTGACCAGCTTCTCCGACATCTCCTTCATGATCTCGGAATTCGCCGGGTCGGTGGCCATCATCGCATGCGTGCCGTCGCGATAGATGAAGGGCGCGGCGAAGGCTGCCATTTCCGGCATCAGCCGCGACAGCGAAGCGAATTCGTGGTGGGCGAGCGAGATCGCGCCGCTGCGGACGCCGTCGACCGTCTCCTGCGCGCCACCAAGCTGCGAATTCGGGAAGACCTGAACCTTGACGCGACCTTCCGTGCGCGCCTGAACCCGCTTGGCGAACTCCTCGGCGTACCAGTACTGGATGTCGCCCTCCGAGCCGACATGGGCGTAGCGCAGCGTCACCTGGGCTGCCGCCGGGGCTGCGAAACCCGCCGCGAGCGCCAGCGCTGCGACCATGCTTTTGAGCGTCTGCCTCTTGTTGATCGTGGTCATCGGTTCCTCCTCGGTTTTTTATGGTGAGCTTTGTCGGTCCGGCAGCTCATAGCCGGTAGATGCGCCGGGCGTTGTCGTGAAACAGCCGGTCGCGGTCGCTTCCAGGCAAGCTCGCCGTCGCGGCGAGAAAGCCCGAGAAGATCGTATCGAAATCGCCGACCAGACTGTCGACCGGGAAGTTGCTGGCAAACATCGTCCGGCCCAGGCCGAAGATGGCGAGCGCATCGCGGATGACCGGGCCATTGGTCGCGACCGTCCAGGGTCGGCCCGGCAGGCCGAGGCCGGAGATCTTGAGCGCGATATTGGGCTGCGCCGCCGCCCGCTCCAGGGCCCGCCGCCAGGCCGCCAGCGCTTCGGGGGAGCGATCGGCGGGCAAGCCGGTGTGGTTGATGATAATCTGCGTCGCGGGGAAATCCTTCGCCAGTTCGGCGGCCGCATCGAGATGCCACCAGGGCGTCTGCAGGTCGAAGGACAGGCCGTGTCGCTCGAGCAGGGCATAGCCCTGGCGCCAGGCCGGATCGTCCATGGAGCCAGCGGCGCCACGCTTCGCCTCGGTCGGCCCGGAGGCTGCCGCGGGCTTGTGCCGGATCCCCCTTACGATCGACACGGCGGCATGGGAGGCGAGCAGCGTCGCGGCACCAGACGCGGCCAGGTCGCACCAGGCGACGACGACCGAGGGCAGCCCTTCCGCCTTCGACACCGCCGCGACCCACCGGCTTTCCTCTGCCGCCTTCTCACGCGCCCATTCCGCCTCGACATAGACGGAGGCCACGACGGGCCATCCAGCGAGATCCGCGCGATAATCCACAGGCATGTAGTCCCGGCAGATGGCCGAGTAATCGCCGTAGCGGAAAGGCACCCGCTCATGCTTCAGCCAGGGCAGATCGTTGGCGAGGTCCCAGACGTGATGATGCGCGTCGATGACGGCGCGCGGTCGGGGGGGAAGGGTGGGCCTCGCCTCGGCGGTCATGGCTTGCCCGCTGCCCGCTGTGCCGCATCATGCTCGTAGAGCTTCACGACAGCCGCCGAATCCGTCATCTCGTGGCCGAGTGCGACATAGTCCTTGTAGCGCTGCACGCCCTCCTCGATGACCTTGAGATCGAGCCCGAGATCGCGCGAAAAGGCGGAGACCGCCTTGAGATCCTTGAGGAGTTGCCGGGCATAGCTCGATGGGGGCTCGAAGGCGCGCTGCTGCATCTGCGGATAAAGCCGCTGCAGCAGACTGGAATCGGCGTGGCCGCCGGCCAGGCATTGCGGCAGGCGCGCGGCATCGATCCCAGCAGCCTCAGCCAGCATCAGCGCCTCGGCCATCACGACATAGCCTGTGCCAACGATCGCCTGGTTGATGATCTTGGTGGTCTGGCCGGCCCCGACCGGCCCCATCAGAGTGACGTTTCCGGCCATCTGGTCGAGGATCGGCTTGGCCTTCGCGAAATCGGCTTCCGACCCGCCCGCCATCACGGTCATGCCCCCGGTGCGGGCGAGCTGTGGGCCTCCGGAGACCGGAGCATCGATCCAGCCCGCGCCGGTCAGGCTCGCCAGCTTGGCAGCCACCTGGCGGGTGCCCTCGGGATCGGCGGTCGAGAAGTCGATAACCATTGTCGGGCCACGACCGGCGGCCGCGACGCCGTCCTCGGCCAGGATGCAGCGTTCGACCGCGGCCATATGCAGGACACAGAGCATGACGATGTCGCTCGCC